>JABMQR010000130.1 GCA_013202335.1 Bacteroidota bacterium | reverse complement strand
GAATCCCCATGCTCAGGGGGATGAGTTTTGCTGTAGTAACAAATTCCGACCCAAACAGCCCCGAAATACGAAAAGAGGTTTTTTCAAAGGTTACTGCGTTAGTAAAAATTTGTGAAAACGCAGGCATCCTCTACCTGCATGAAAACTGTATGAATTATGGCGGCATGTCACCGGATCATACGTTAAGACTTTTGGAAGCGGTTGATTCTCCAAACTTTAAATTGGTTTTTGATACGGGAAATCCCGTCATGACCTATGACAGAAGTGGAGAGAAACCCTATAAAAAACAGAATGCGTATGAATTCTATGTGAAAGTAAAAGAGTTCATCCACTATATACATATTAAGGACGGAATCTATCTGCAGGAAAACGATAGAATTTTTCCTGATACTGATTGGACTTTTGCCGGAGAAGGTGAAGGACATGTAGAAAAGATCGTTGCTCATTTACTAAAAAACGGATATGACGGCGGATTCTCCATGGAACCGCACATGGAAGTAGTATTTCATGATGATTCTCAGGGTTCTAAAGAAGAGTTGATGTACCAGAATTATATAGAATACGGTTGCAGGTTTATGAAAATGGTTGAAAAGTACAAATAATCACGAACGCAAGATCCGGAAGAGAGCAGATGGGCTCTCCCCGGGTATTTTTGAAGTTGCCCCCATTAACTATAGGAATTATATAAAGATCGCAGCCTTAAGTTAGACTCAATCTCCCTTACGGTAAGGTCATCTTTCTTCAGAAATAACGTCCGTTCTATTCCATTTTGCAGATTAAAGAAATTATCTGAAAAAACCACATCTCTATCCGCAAGCTCCAATTCAACAAAAAGTGCTGGCTTTTGAGCCCGTACTGTAATTATTAGCGTATTACCGGAGTCCTCCACAACTGCAGAGAGATTCGGTTCCTGAAGGCTGAGAGATTTCCAGGGAAGAAAACAGTGATCCCCGTAAAAACATTCTCCCTCAATGCTTTTAAATCTGAAGAAAAGAACTCTGTCACGGGAGACGTTCCCGATGAGATCCTGAGAAAAATCCAGTCCAACCAGCTCTTTACTGGTAAAAGGATCAACCTGTACATCAATAATTCCCAAATCAAGGGTTTCACCCGATACTGCTGACATCCACCACTCCAGCTCTCCGATAACTTCCGTTTTTCCCTCATTAGCCAGATACACAGCAGCAGACCGCTCATCTCCATCGCAGGATACAAGTATGTTGTTATACGCCCTTTTTACCATGTAGTGAAGAGCTTTCCATCTCCCGTAATAATCGATGCTCGACCACGAAGCCACCGGCCAGTTGTCGTTCAGCTGCCAGTATATTGAACCCATACATCTACCCCGGTTACGTCTCCAATGCTCAATCCCGTGCCGAAGCGCTTCTGACTGAGACAACTGGGAGATATAGACAAGTGAGTCCAGATCTTTCGGGTATCTGAAATAGCGGGCAATGTAGTTAAGAATCTTACCATTCCCGCCAATCCTTTTCTGGTGCTCCTCCATTACCGGAGAAAATATATTCAGATCTTCAGGTTCAGTAAAACTGTGAATAGTATTCATTGCAGGAAAAGATTCAAATCCAAATTCGGACATGAACCGAAAATAATGCTTTTTGTACTCAGAAAAATCCTGATTTCCGTGCCAAACGGCCCAATAGTGGCAATCACCCTTATCTGCTGAATTGGGTTCCTCGAAATATCCGCCGGAAGACGGGGATGAGGACCAGTAAAAAATCTCCGGACAGACATTTCTGACTATTTCAGGAATCACTATATGGTACTGCTTGATATATTCGAATTCCTGTTCTTTTGACTGATGGAATGTATCGTAATCAACAAAAAACCACTCCATCTCATTGTTACCGCAAATCAAACCGAGAGAGGCATGATGCCGTATTCTTAAGAGATTATCCTGAATCTCCTCTTTTATCTCATTCAGAAATGCATCATTTCTAATATCATATATTGCACAGGCAAACATCAAATCCTGCCAGACGATTAAACCATATTCATCACAAAGATCATAGAAATAGTCTTCAGGATATACCCCGCCGCCCCACACACGAATAGAATTAAAATTCGCTTCACAGCAATTCTGTATCAGTTTTTCTGTTTTAGCTCTATCTGTTCGGGTCAGATATACATCTTCAGGTATATAGTTTGCTCCTCTGGCAAATACAGGCACCCCGTTTACCGCGAAGCAGAATGACTCACCCCACTCATCGGCCTTTTGCTCTATGGTGAGAGTCCGTAATCCCACCCTGCACTGCCAATCATGAATATTTGTCTTATCATCCACAAGCCGGCAGATCACTTCGTACAGAGGTTGAGCTCCCAGCCCATGAGGCCACCAGAGTTCAGGGTTCTCAATTACCAGATGGGCCTCTTTGTCCGTCTTACCAATTACATTATATTCTGTTCCATCAGGCGCTTTCACCAGTATCTGCAGTATAGGATGTGTACAGGGAGAAATGGTACAGTCCGGAGCAAAGATCAAAATAACTCCTGATTCTTCATGAGTTTGAGTGATGTGTACGGTATTGATACGACCGGAAGGATACGAAACCAACCTTATATCTCTCCAAATACCGAGATCAGGAATCTGTGGACCCCAGTCCCAACCGAAGCTGCAATGGCTCTTCCGTATCATATGATAACCAGTCACTGTAGTAACTCCATCATCCCCATCGGCAATCATTGGACGTCGTTTATGTTCATTTCTTATATATTCAAGTGAATTGAAAAAGGTTATCTCAATGCGGTTTTTACCAGGTTCAAGATGCTCTGAGACCACAAACCGATACTGTCTGTGCATATTACGGGTTTTCCCCACCAGTACCCCATTCAGCCTGACTTCGGTCAGGGTATCCAGTCCATCAGCCTCAAGATATATTTCATTTGTGCTGTTCAGGAAATCTGCATCAATGGTAAAGTTTCTGGAATAGATAAAATCTCTGTCTGCAATACCAAGGCAGGCCCGATTGTTCTCACGGTAGAAAACTCCCTCTTTCCCAAACTCTCCCTGTTTTTCAAGAGAGTAAAAAAGGGACCCGGGAACTTCCCCGGTAAGATTATAAGTACCATCAATCGATGAGATCTCCCACTCACCATTAAGCGTTATCAAATTCATAGTAATTGTCCTTAACTTATGCTGGTACGCTGCTGCCAGGCAGAGTTGGATCTACCCTTTTATTCCGGTTGTTGCAATTCCCTCAATAAAATATTTCTGTGCAGAGAAGAATATAATTATACTTGGTATAATACTTAGTACGGTCATGGCCAGAATTCTATTAATACCACCTGATGTCATCACATCCGTATACATCCTGAGGGCCAGGGCAATGGGAAATTTATCAGTACTGGAGATATAGATAAGCACATCAAAAAAACTATTCCAGGTCCAGATGAACTGGAAAATGGCTACAGAAAAAATCGCCGGTTTCATGAGCGGTATCAGAATTCGGGTAAGTATACTGAAAGAATTACAGCCATCTATAATAGCCGATTCATCCAGCTCCTTGGGCATCCCCCTGACAAACTGAACCATCATAAAAATAAAGAATGGGTAGCAGCCAAGCAGTGCTGGTACATAGAACGGCAGATAGCTGTCAATCCATCCCAGTTTTTGAAAAATAATGTATCTGGGTATTATCAGAACGGTGCCTGGAAGCATGAGGGATGAAAGCATGATCCAAAAAAGAATTTTTTTAAGCGGAAATTCAAACCGTGCAAACCCATACCCGACAAGCACACTTGAGATTATCGTAAAGATAACAGTTGGAATCACCAGTTTTACCGTGTTCCAAATGAATACAAGGAAATTCAGATTTCGTATACCGTTCCACCCCTTTACATAACCCTCCGTGGTTATCTCTTTCGGGATAAGATTGAAACTGCTGTATATTTCATTGTCTGTCTTGAAAGATGAAGCAAAAAGCCAGAGTAGAGGATATATCATAACAATAGCCAGTAAGATAAGCAGGATCATTCTGACCGTTTTATTTGCTTTTACGTTCAACATTTACTCCTTAATCGTTATAAAAGGTATATCGGCTGGAAGTCTTAAAAATAACCAGCGACAGAAGCATCAGAACGACAAACAGTATCCATGACTGTGCACTGGCATACCCCATTTTTAGAAACTCAAACGCATTATGATACAGCATAATAGAGTAGAGATAAGTTGATTTTAGTGGTCCTCCGGCTGTAACCACAAAGGCGGCTGTAAAATTCTGGAACGCATTTATAGTCTGCATAATGATATTAAAAAGAAGAATCGGACTTATAAAGGGAAGAGTGATAGAGAAAAACTTCCGTACCTTCGTAGCACCTTCAACATCTGCACTCTCATACAGCTCCTTGGGAATCTGCTTTAAAGCAGCCAAAAACAGCACCATTGAAGAACCGTACTGCCAGACAGGCAGGATTCCAATAGTAAATAGTGCATATTTTGGATCACCAAGCCAGTTCACTCCCTTTATTCCTATAAAACTTAGCATCTGGTTTATTGAACCATTTATCTCAAATAGATATCTCCAGATAACTGACAGTGCTACACCTCCTCCCAGTATGGAGGGAAGATAGTAGATAGTCCTGAATATACTGATTCCTTTTACATTCATATTCAAAACCACTGCAATAAAGAGGGCAAAAGCAATCTTTGGAGGTACTGTCCCGACTACATAAAGAAGCGTGACTTTCAAAGACTGGTAAAACTCTCTGTCCCGGGTAAAAATCTTGATGTAGTTTTTAAGTCCAATCCAGGACGGTTCATTTAGTAAATTGTATGACATGAATGAGTAATATCCAGATGAAGCTAACGCATAGAGTTGAAAAACAAGGAATCCTATAATCCAGGGAGATATATAGAGCAACCCCAAATAGTTACGATGTTTATATTTTGCGTGTAAATTCATCAAGTTATCCTCTGCAGGAAAAGAAATTTAATTGATTGTTGAGGCAATTTCATAAACCAATAAACCAAATCGTGAATTTGGTTCATTTATAAGAAATTAGCCTGATCCATGAATACATGGATTTGAAGTTTTTGATTGGAAGTAACTATATTATTATATAGTAACACTTTATCACAAATTAAAAACTTCTGATTAATCGGCAGCTCTTTCAAAATTAGTAATTTCCAACTGGTAGAATCCCACCGGCTTTCGGTCAGTTTTAATTGTTTTCAATAAAAATTGTGTACCGGTATCTATATTGCATGCCGGTACACATTAAGTTATTAGTTTTGCCTATTCAAGTTCTGCTAGTTTTTCCTGAAATCTTTCAATCAGTTCAGCTGCAGCTTCTACGGGAGTTACCACACCATAGACAACCTTTGCAGATATATCATTGAAAATTGTTTTAATCTCAGCGTTCTGTTCATAGGTTACATATGGACCACTATCGCTCTTCTCTATCAGTTTCATAGCATCACTTAACTGTTCAGATACCTTCCCGGCTTCAACCAGCCAGCCAAGAGCTTCTGTATTTACCGGAGTTCCCCGAACGGTGCCAAGAGCTTCTACTCCGTTTTTCTCACTCAGCAGGTAATTGATCAGTTCAGCACTTTCATCAATATGCTCGGACTTACTGTTTATGCTAAAGAGAAGTCCCGGAGAAGCCTGAAGACCATAGTATGTTGTTCCTTCATGATGTGGATATTTTGTCACACCGATATTGAAATCAACTGCAGCCATTACTTGTTCGATCATTGCAGCAGGGCGCTCCATCATCATCATTTCAGAATTCAGCCACTTTGGACTTGAAGCAATATCACTTTTGTATAGGGTTGTCTCTGATAACGGTTGGAATGCTCCGGAATCGATAGATTCCTGTACCCATGCAAAGGCTTCAGCCATCTGTTTTTCTGTGAATCCGAGACTCTTATCCTGTTGAATAAGCGGACCATTAATCATCTGTCTAACAAAAACACCGACGATACCCGCATAGTCTTCATCAACCGGGCTTAACATATAGGAATCCGGAAAACTCTTATGAAATTCCTTACCCACTTCCAACAAGTCATCCCAGGTGAGATTTCTGTTAAGATCAAGACCGGCTCCATCAGTTACATCTTTGTTGTACAATAATACTGCACCATTTTTTCCTGCAGGAAGAGTCATAAGCCTATCATTTCTGATTGCATAATTTTTAAGATAGTCCATATTAAAATTACTTATATCAATCTGATCTTTTTCAAATAAATCAACAAACAAATTTCCCTGAGCAGCTAAATCATCAAGCCAGCTAAAAGTTATCTGGATAACATCCGGTGCAGCGCCGCCAACAAGCTGTGCAATCATTTTATCGTAGTAGCCGCTCCATCCACCATATTCAGCTTTAACTTCGATATTTGGATTCTCTTCCATAAATCGGTCTAGTGCATCGAGTGTTGCTTCATGACGTGCTTCCCCACCCCACCAGCTCATTCTCAATTCTACTGTTTCCTGAACATCTGCTTTCTCTTCCTGTGCCGCACTCCAGAGTGGAGACATTACAGCAAGAATCATCAGAACGGAAAGAACAACACTTATTCTTTTACTTTTCTTAGTCATTTCAGAACCTCCATGAATATTTTAATTAATAGTAGGGGTAGGGATTAAAATCGTCGAGTCACAAATTTTGCATATGCATATCAAAAAATCTAATAAAATTGAACAATATCTGAACATTATATACTATTTGCATATCAACAGTATCTTATTATATAAAAGGTATCTTTTTTACACTTATTCCGGAATAAAGATGTATAATCTTTTACTGTTGCTTTTCAATTATAGCAAAGTTATACTGTGAGAGTTAAAAAAACTCCTTATAGCGTTGCTATACTGCTTTTTTATCACTCTGAGTATAAAATTAATTTTTTACATAAACTTTTTCGGAGTGATTTTTAGAATTAGTTCATGAAACTCTTTATTACATGGACGTTGCTTATGTTGTACTCACTTCTTATAGTCGATGACACCTACGAAACCCGTCATGGGTTATCAGATTATTTCCCCTGGCAGGAGACTGGTTTTCAAGTTGTCTCTCAGGCTGAGAATGGTCAAGATGCATTAAAGTATCTGCTGGAAAATGATACTGATGCTGTCCTCTGCGATATTGAGATGCCTGGAATGAACGGCATTGAACTGGTGCAGCAGATACGGGAACGCAATCTCAATACCAAAGTAGTTTTTATCTCCGGTTACAGAAATTTCGACTATGCACGGGAAGCAATGATTCTTGGAGTGGTGAAATATATCCTAAAACCAACAACCTACGATGAGTTAATGGAAACATTTAATTCTTTGAAAAATTTTCTGGACACCGAAAAGTCTGGAGACTCGCTACATCCGGCTTTGCATCTTGATGATGGTAAAATCTCAAAATTGATTGAAGCGGTTATTTCTCACCTTCAGAAAGATTATCGAACAGCAAGTCTGGAGAGTGCCGCAGACATTGTGCATCTTCACCCTGGCTATGTGAGCAGGATGTTTAGGAAAATTACAGGAAAAGCCTTTTCTCATGTATTAAGTGAAATAAAAATGGAAAAAGCTGCTGAACTGCTGAGAGAAGGTGATTTGAAAATATATGAGATTAGTAAATTAATCGGTTACAGCAGTGAAAAATATTTTTCAAGAATTTTCAAACAACACTTCGATATCACACCAAAAGATTATAGGTATAACCACTCTATAGAGAAGTCTCAACATACGGGAAATACACTTTGATCAAAATACGTTCACAGTTTTTTATAAAAAGATTTTTTCTATTTTCAATTCCGATAATGGTATGTGTCTGCATCATGGGTGCTGTTTCCATCTGGGCTGTACGAAACTATGTTGAAAAACGTATTGTCAGGACAAATACAGAAATACTCAATCTATTTAATGATAAACTTGAGTTGATTTTCAGTGATATTGATCTTGTTAATCACTCATTTATTACTAATACAGATATCCTCACTAATCTCAATCGTGACCTCACAGGGAATAAAGAACTCTCCTGGGAAGGAGCGAAAAATCTTGACTATATCAACAAGTTCCTTATTGTCACCTCCTCTGTCAACGACTTTATTGAATCGATCTATCTCTATATAGACAATCCAAAGGGCTGGTTTCTCACTTCAAGCAGCGGTCTTACAAATTTTGATCTTTTTACCGATATAGGCTGGTTTGATAGTTTTTCAGATTTAAGAAAAGAATTATCACTCTGGACCGAATTAAGAATTTTTAAACAGTACGAATTCGAGCGGGAAGAGCACAGAGTTATCACCATTTATAGGAATATTTTCTTTTCAGGAGAAACAGAGAGCCGGGGAGCTATTGTTCTTAACCTTTCAGCTGATAAAATTAACACTATTTTTGATACTTTGGATCTTTTTGAAGGACAACTGATTTTCCTCATAAATAAAGAGGGAAACATCCTTGCAAAAAGTGGTAATCACTTGACCATTGATGAGAAGACAATTGGTTTACTTCAGAAAGCTGAAAACTTCAGTGAACTGGCTATTGAAAAGGAGTTCTATATTGTCTCTCATACGGATACAAGTAAATTCGGGTGGCAGCTCTTATCAATCGTCCCTAAAAAATCATTCTATGATATCTCTATCCGGCTTCGCACGATAACCTTTTCATTTCTCATTATCTCAATTATTTTAGGAATATTTCTTACCTACATTCTGACCAAAAGAAACTATAAGAACATACAAGGTATCATCACACTTATTGAACAGGCTGATAAGGGAGAGATTTCCCCACCGAATCCTAAGAAGATCAAGGATGAGTATGGGTTTATTTCCGAGAGCATTCTGAAAAATTTTCTTGAGAAGAATCTTTTAGTGAAGAAACTGGCGGAAAAAAAATACAAGAAAAAAACCCTGGAGCTGCTTGCCCTCCAGTCTCAGATGAATCCCCATTTTCTCTTTAATGCTATGGATATTCTCTATTGGCAGATAATTGGAATTACCCAAAAACCCAACAAGGCGAATAAAATAATTGAACATCTATCTTTTATCCTGAAATATTCACTATATGATTCTGAAAAAGAAGTTACACTGCGTGAAGAGATTGCCCATGTAAAGAACTATCTGGAAATAGTGTTTATTCAGCACAATAATAGGTTTTCTGTGGTTTGGGAGACCCCTGAAGAACTTCTTGACTGTAAAATAATGAAAATGATGCTCCAGCCGCTGGTTGAGAACTCAATTAAACATGGTCTCGCAAACAAGGTGAAGGATGCAGCCATAACTATTGTAGTAAAAACCGTACAAGGAAAACTTTTTATTAGTGTAAGTGATAACGGTACAGGAATACCTCCTCAGGAGCTGCAGGCACTTATGGACGAATTAAATTCTGATACCGATGTGAATGATCATATTGGCCTCTTGAATACGCAGAGAAGAATTCGACTTGCACATGGAGAGCAATTTGGTCTAACCTTATCCAGCATAGAAGGACAATTCACCTCCACAGAGATACTCCTGCCTCTTTCGTAATCAGCGGTAGAACAAACCGGGTTAAGCCTTTTCTACTCTAACTCCTTTTTTCGTGCCGTACTTTGTGTCACACCTTGTGTCACTCTCTGCCCATAGCGAAACCCATTGGGTGTAGTTCCTGATATCCGCTTGAAATGACGACAGAAAAATCCTGGATCATTATAACCACAGAGTTGAGCAATCCGCTTTATCGGCAGAGTACTTTGCCGTAATAGCGTTCTGGCCTGAGAAATTCTTTCTTTCAGAATGTAATCCTGAATTGTTTCACCAGTAACCTGTTTAAACACCCGGGTTGTCTGATTTGTGCTTAGATAAATTATATCCGCCAGCGCATTAAGCGGTAGAGCACTTTCAAGATGATTTTTTATATATTCCTGTAATTGACGGGTCCTTTTTTGGTTTAACGAGAGGTAACTGGTTTTTTGCTTGTATGTATCAATATATTCATGCAGGACGGCTTGCATCCAGGCTTCCCTATTTTCTTCATCTGATTCAATTAATCTTTTGCATAATGTTTCAAAAAAAAGTGTGTCTTCAATTGTATGAGTAAATGGTAACAACTGATCCGGAGAAGAGTAATCGAAATGAACTGCATACACAGATAAAGGATTTTCTGGATCGTGTGTAGCCAGGTACCCCTCTCCCGGGCGAAGAACAAAACAGCTCCCCCTTCCAAGCCGAAACACTCTATTGGAAGCTCTTAAGACCCCTTCTCCCCTGGATACGTACCATAGATCATAATCCTGTAAAATATTTCTCCGTGTGTCCCAACTCCATTCCGGAATACATTCAGAGAAGAATAATGAATTTACTTTAATACGCGTCATGGTGTAATAATACTATATATTGCTGATATAGTCTATTTCTAATATATAAATCGATGCTATCATTCTACTATGGAATTAAAAAGAGAAGAATATTTGGATTATGTTACATTTGGTGATTTTGAACGGCCCCTTTTTGTTGAGCTTTTTGGACCCCTCATTGGTCTTCCGGAAGAGTGGCGGCAGCAGGGAGCACGGGAAGAAGAGATTGATCTCACAGTATTTGGTTTTGATTATGTTAAACGTCATACTCTGCAAGTTGAGACAGGTTTATTTGGCGGATTAACACCTTCGATAATTGAAGATACTCCTGAATATACCATATCACGGGATCAACTGGGACGTACCATGAAGCTGATTAAATCAACAGCAACTATACCACTTCCTCAAGATTACCCCGTAACAGATATGGATTCCTGGCTAAAAATTAAACCGCTCTATGTGTTTAATGAAAATCGCTTTTCATCAGGATGGGAAGAGGCTGCACAGCAGGCTTTAAAAACCGGACATCTAATTTGTACAGAAATCCCAGGTGGATTTGATGAACCCCGGCAGCTGATGGGAGAGGAAAATCTCTGTTATGCCTACTATGAAGAGCCTGAACTTATTCATGATATTCTTACCACTATTGGAAGTACTGCTTTCAAAGTGTTGGAACGGGTAACCCGAATAATTTCAGTGGATCATCTCTCCATTCATGAAGATATGGCCGGAAAATCAGGCAGTTTGATTGGTCCCAATCAGATTTCTGAATTTTTAAAACCTTATTACTTGAAAATTTGGAATCTTCTTAAAGAGAGAGGAACCCGTAATTTCAGACAGGATTCTGATGGAAATATGAATAGTGTGATCGACTCTTTTCTGGATTGCGGACTTACTGAGATGTACCCCATGGAACCGGCAGCCGGAATGGATATTGTGGAAGTACGAAAAAAATATGGAAAATCTCTCTCTGTTTCCGGAGGGGTTGATAAACATGTACTACGCAGCACAAAAGAGAATATACGGAAAGAGCTGGAGTACAAACTGCAGCCGATGATGCAAACAGGCGGTGCTGTGTTTGGTCTGGATCACCGTATACCCAACGGCACGCCGATTGAGAATTATCGTTATTATGTAAAAACTGCCCGTGAAATCCTGGGGCTGGATCCTGTTCCTCAGCCAGGTTGGGGAAGAATGGCTTTTTAGTTCAGTAAAAGGAGTGCCGGCATCTTTTCAAGATGGCACCTTTTACTGAATTATGACAGATCTATACCCTGAAAATCATAACTCAGCCTGGACTGAATACCTGGAATAATAGAAAGCACCTTTTGCAGTTTTTTCCTGTTCTGATCAGAGAGCCCTTTGACAGAGAGATCATCATTCACTTTACGCAGCTCACTATGAGATAAAATTTGATTGGTAAACCGTAATTCCCAGAGAATTTCGAACGCCTCATTCATCTCTGAAAAAGATGCATCGTTCAAAATTTCCCGTTCATTGAGACAAGAAAGACGATACAATGTGGAAACCCCGTAGATATGCTCTTTCAATGCATATATTCGGGCAAAATTAATAAGTGGAATTAGACACTCTTTAATATTTACTACAGCAAAACCATCCCGCTCTTCGGTTTTTACCGTCCCAAGAATTCCCAGAGGAGCCTTGTACTGCAGACAGTTTCGGGCAAAGTGAACCAGAAATTCCGGACGACTTTTGCTGAGCTTGAAAATTGTATCCTGAAGCCCCTGAACCAGTTCTTCATCTCCCCATGCACAGGACAAATCAAAAAACACATGAATATCCAACAGGGAAATATTATCAGCCTTATCCATCCAGTTTGTGTACTTTTTCCGCCACTCCAGCGCTGATAAGCAGTATGTGGGATTCACCGCCATGATTCCTCCGGGACAATAGGAAAATCCAGCCTGATTCAATCGGGAACAGACCTTATGCGAAAGTTTTAGAAAGTATAAACGAATGGATTCCAGCTCTTCTCCCACTGCTGAACTGTCAAAAACAAGAGCATTATCCTGATCAGAAAAAAGAGTCATCTCCTCTCTTCCGCTGCTGCCGAGAGAGAGAAATGCAAAGGGGACAGGCTGAGGACCCAACTCCTGAATTGACAACTCAACAAGTCGCCTGATAGAAATTTTGTACATTTCACTTATAAAAGCACGAATTTTTATTGAGTCCCACTCCATCAGCAAAACAGATCGTACTGTCTGGGGCAGCTGATTCAGTATTCGTACAACATGGGTACTGCTTTCACTCTTTTTAATCTCATCGATCATAAGAGACGGATTATCAATAGTAACGGTATATGAGTTGTGTGTTATTGGTCTAAATGAGACTATCTGGCCATTCTGCTCTGAAAGAAATATTCGGGACATCCTCACAATAACATCCAGATAGCTCCCGCTTCTGCACTGGAGACTTGCCTCAAATTCATCCGTATCTGGATTATCTTTCATCAGATTATCCATATGCTTTTTAAAACTGTCATTTCTGCCGGAGGGCGGAAAAAGGGTTTCCCAGAGAGATTCTGAGATGAGTTCATGTTCTGAATACCCGGTCATCCGCATAAATGTCGGGTTGGAAAAGACTATTTTATGATCCAGAATCAGTAAATATCCTTCATTTGAAGCCTCTACCAGAGCCCGATACCGCTCTTTTGCCTCCACCAGCCCGGCTTCAGCCTGCTGCCTGTTCCTCTCTATTATACGGCTCTGCATTACCATATAGATAAGCAGAAGAATCATGAGAAAAGTAATAGCAAGAAGTACCAGAACAAGATTGTAGGTAAGCCGGGAGATCTCTTCCTCCACATCCTGAATATAGACTCCGGTTCCAATAATCCAGCCCCAGAGATCCACCCCCTGAACATAGGAGAGTTTTGGAACTACACGCAGACTCTCTTCCTCCAGCTGCCAGAGGTATTCCAGAAACCCACCACCGTGATTTTGCACAAGAGAGACTGATTCCACAAAAAGCTTTTTCCCGCTCCGGTTCATACTGTCGGTATATTCAGATAAATCCTGACCGATCAGTTCCGGACGCCAGGGATGCATGATCATGACCGGCTGCATATCGGTTATCCAGAAATAGTTATCATGATCCTGCCCAAACCGGAGTTTTTGAATTTCATCAACAGCAGCGGTCTGAGCCTCTTCCCTTGTGAAAATCCCCTCACTTTCCAGTGAGGTGTAATAATCCAGGATACTGACTGCGAGAGATGAAGCACCACGGATCATCTCCTCCTTCTCCTTCATCAAACTTTCGTGAAACATAGGAAGAATTATCAGGAATATGGAGGTAACAAACAGAATAAGTGAAACAGCGGCAGGAAGTACAACTCTAAAGCGAAATCCCCGCCGCGCAGGTTTCTGGTCTTTCATACGCTTGTAATGTAAACCCTTGAAATACTTTGTTAATTCACCGGTGGTTAAGATCGGCTCGTACCCCTCTCCTGTCTCATGATATTTCTCTGAGAATTTTCCGTTGGTAAAATCTTCCCGGTTTGGAATATAGTTATTATAGTCGTCTTTAATATGGCACTCAAAAACCTGACGAATCTGCTCTTCTGTGTAGGTGTGGGAGAACTCTTTCAGTACTTCCGGAAGAGCTTCCCGGCAGTGACGGAACATGCGGTGATCATAGGGGTTGTATACCTGTTTTTTCCCAAGCAGGAGAAATTGATCAAAACTCTCACGGTCAAAGTATCCATCAATCCACTTGTGAATATCTTCGGCACGTAAATTATAGAGTTTTTCTGTATGGTCGGCGTGTTCGGATATTATCATAGGGCTCCTGTTCCTGCTCTATTGTATCCGTTATTCGATATTTTGAGGAGATTAAATTTATTACCGGTATATGCTAACACAGGAAAATATAATATTCCCTGCGGGATTTACGCTTTTCATTCCATCCCGCAGGAACAGGATTCATATCGAGATGTTAGAAAGTAATGGTATCAGGATCCGGTCCAACACGACCGGGGCTTAGAGCTGCAATACGATTCATATCACCATCAGAGATGGAAAAATCAAAAATTTCAACATTGTCCTGCATTCTTTCCGGTTTTACCGATTTGGGCAGGGTAACAACATCCAGCTGATAATGCCATCGCAGCGCAACCTGGGCGATTGTTTTACCATACTGTTCTGCCAGTTCAATAAATAGAGGTTCAGAGAAAATCTTTCCCTGCATCAACGGACCCCAGGCTTCAACAACAATATTTTTCTGTGCACAGTAGTCACGTATTTCCTTTTGATTGAAACGCGGGTGCAGTTCAACCTGATTTACCATGGGAACAATACCACTGTCATCAATAATTTCATCGAGGTGCTTACCTTTAAAATTACTTACGCCGACAGCACGGACACGTTTGTCATTATATAATTTAATTAATGCCCGCCAGGACTCTTTGTTGAAGGCCTTAGGCCAATGGATAAGATAGAGGTCGAGGTAGTCCATTCCCAATAATTCCAAAGATTTATCAAATGCACGCAAAGTTGATTCATAGCCCTGATCAGAATTCCAAAGCTTACTGGTTACAAAGAGTTCATTACGTGCTATTCCGCTCTCCCTAATCGCCTCACCAACACCTTTCTCATTACCGTATATTGCTGCTGTATCTATGTGTCGGTATCCGGTTTTTAAAGCACTGAGAACTGCTGACTTTACATCATCACCATCATCAATTTTAAATGTACCAAATCCGATTCTCGGAATTTCCACTCCGTTAGATAACTTTACTGTCTCTCTTAAATTACTCACATTTATCTCCTGTTAGTTATATATCATCATCCAATTCATAAGTTTTTGATTGATGATAAAATATAATAAATTATCGGCCTTAAATCAAAAACTTAATGAACTAATTTTCTAAAATTGGTTCATTTTCATAAATAAATTCTCTAAAGAGAAATAAGCTTCATCAAAAAGTGGTCGGATATTCTTATAAATCTCTACATTTTCCGGAATTGGATTGGTTGTTTGTGTTATCTGGATATATTTTTCCACTTCATCAAACGATTTCAGCACACCGGTACCTACTCCGCCAATAATGGCAGCACCCATACTGGTAGCCTCTTCCAGGTATTTGGGAACCAGTACAGGGATACCATAGATATCCGCCATAATCTGACGCCATACTGGACCTTTCGCTCCGCCTCCAATCACTAAAATATCTTTTATCGGTATTGATTGTTTGAAAATGTCCAGAATTATACCCAAATTATGGGTTACCCCTTCAAGAACGGATCTGAATAAATCTGCGCGTTTATGCTCAAGACTTAATCCTATAAATGCCCCTTTAGCATCCGGATTCCATCGTGGACTTCTCTCTCCCAGTAAGTAGGGAAGAAAAAGAATTCCGTTGGCTCCTGGAGGAGACTCCTCAACAAGCTTATCAATCAATTTATATGCACCGGTGTTCAATTTTTCTGCTTCCAGAGATTCAGCTCTGGCAACCTCGTTTTTCAACCAGGCATAGGAACTGCCTGCAGTCTGCATGGATCCGCAGGGCTGCAGATAACCGGGAACGGGATGAACCCAGGTGAATGTACGCATCTCAGGATCATGTACCGGCTCCAGGCTGGTCGTAGAGATCCAGGAGCTGGAACCCAAATAATTATAGGTTATTCCGGGTTTAACAGACCCAATCCCTACGGTTGCACAACCGCCGTCTCCGGCTCCGGCAACTACCGGGGTACCTTTTCTCAATCCTGTGGCCTCAGCAGCTTCACCAGTAATTTCACCAATAACGGTGATTGAGGGTACTGATTCAGGCAGTTTCTCCCTGCCGATTCCCGCAGCTTCCAGTATGGTGTCTGACCAATCCAACGTCTTTATATCAAATGCATTGGAACCGGAGGCATCGTTATGTTCAGTAACCATCCTTCCGGTAAGTCGGTAGTTGATATAATCCTTAGCGTTCAGCATCTTCCAGGTATCTTTATAGATATCAGGCTGGTTGTCCCTGATCCACATAAGCTTTTCAATAGCATACACGGCACTGGGACGATGCCCGGTGATACGGTATATCTCTTCAGAAGATATGTTCTGAAGAAGCTGTTCAGTTTGTACGGTAGACCGCTGATCACAATAGAGAATATGACTCCGAAGCGGTATTCCATTTTTATCAACCGGAAGGCAGCCCATCATTTGCCCGCTGAAACAGACTGAGGCAATCTCACCTGCATCCCTGCCCTGCATTAGTTCCCGGGTAGATTCGCAAACGGCTTTCCACCAATCATCAGGGTTCTGCTCGGCCCAGTTTCCGTTGGAATAACAGGTATCATAAGCCGAAGTTTTGCTGTCAACCAGTTCACCGTCCAATGAGAACAGTGTAGCTTTATTGCCGCTTGTTCCTAAATCATGCGCTAATAGATATCTCTTCATGCATATATCCTATGTCCACTGATCTAAAATCAGCATTGTTTTTATGGAATCTGGTTTTTGCACTGCAGCAAAAGCTTCTTCAAAATCTTTTACGGGAAATACACCGGTAACAAAATCTCTGTAATCCAGTTTTCCCTCATGAATCCACTCAATAAGAGTATCCTGAGCACCTGCCTCAGCCTCTCTTGTCGGCCATTGGTGAATAAGCAGGTTGAAATTATAAGGACCGAGATGCTTTTGGAGGGTGATGGTTGGTGCACCGACTACCCCGTACACACAGATAGACCCAGCCATTTTTATCAGCGGAATTGCCTGATTGATAATAGATTCATGTCCTACCGCATCTATAATTGCATCAAAACCATCGCCGCGAATCTCTTTGAGTGCTGCAAGTTGAGGATCCTCCGGCGCATAGGCAGCATCTGCTCCCATAGCCAGTGCTTTCTCCCGTTTGTTTGGGAGCGGGTCAACACTGATCACTTCACCAAGACCTTTCAGTTTGGCAAATTTTATAAAACTTAAGCCAACAGGACCGGCTCCAAATACAATAATATCATCACCTGGTTTCAGGCTGAAATCGGTGAACATTCCGGCATAGACTTCCCGCCAGGTGCAGAGCAGTCCGGCATCTTCAAGAGTGATATCTTCCGGAACTTCGCGCATTATCTGCAGGGAGTCGTTCCATCCATGTAATTCATCAGCAACACCATCATCCACCATGGCCTGATGATCCCTCATGAGAATATATTCGGAATTTCCACCCCAGCCGCTTCCATAGGTACCGCCGGGAGGGTCTAACAACAACCCGCCGATAGCACGATTACCTATCGTGAAACTGGATGCATTCTCCCCCTTCTCCACTATTCGGCCAACTGATTCGTGACCCAGCAGCAAGGGATAGTTTTCCAGCCCCAATCCGGGGAAGTGACCTTCGACAACTTT
Organism: Bacteroidota bacterium; assembly: GCA_013202335.1. The sequence continues at coordinate 8,236 of JABMQR010000130.1, read as the reverse complement.
TTTATCAGTCGCATTACAGATAAAAGCTGCTTCGGTCTTTACCAGAACATCGTAGGGTCCTAGTACAGGTTTTTCAAGTTCAACAATTTTCAGCTTATTTGGTTCTACTACTGCTACTGAATACATATTATATTACTCCTATTTCCAACTTGGAAATTTCTGCATATATGATTTATAAGGAACCGGACTTATTACATTCAGATCCTTCCAAAAAGCAAGTTCATTCAATTCATTTACCAGATTACCTCTTGCGGCAGGGTAATGATGATTGACCCGGGATACTGAAATAGTATTTATGAGATCTTTCATGGAGACAGATTGATCATTCAGTTTAAGGTTGTTCATCCAACCTCCGGATCCACTGAAACCTCTCTTATTTTCCATAATTTCACCAGTAAGAATGAACAACTCATCAAAATTATTCTGCATAGCAAAAACTGTCACTGGTCCTGGTTGAAAATTCATATCTGCAACAACGCCGCGTCCAATCCATTTCTTGTCCTCGTAGTGGCCGATATTAAAATGAGCATCCCAGGTTACGCCGTTCTTATCAGACCAGCATCCTGGTGCAACACCGCAGTGCCAGAGGCAAAGGCTGTCATCTTTCTCATCAAGGGAGACCATATCATTGAGACTGGATTTCCCCTCATTTAATCCATTTAAAAGCAGCATTGCAACGGCACTTGTCACATCCGCTTCACATGGTGCAACAATACCCTTTTCGTTTAGACGACTCATCGCACCGCACACGGCAACATCATAGACTTCCTGAAAACGGCTCCAGCAGCTTACAGCCAGGGCATCATACTGGTACTCAGCAGCAAACTCTTCAAATGCAATGCTCAACCGAACGAATTTCTCAAATTCCCGATTGGAAACCCTGTTTTTATTCCATGATCCTTCTCCGAGAATTCCATCCATTTTATTACTTATTTGATCGGTTCCCACTTTTTCAGCCCGTAAAACCATCTCTTCAACGGTATGTCTGGTCTGGATATGGGTTCCAAATCTATTTCTCAACTCACGTTCATCTATATAGAGGTTTTCAAAGCCGTCTGCAAGATCACCAATCTGGCCGATACGTGCTGTTTTGAGACTTTTAAGAGCTCTCAAAGCACGGAGTGTTACCTCAAACCGCTCCAGAAACATCCCGCTGTCGGGCATTCCGTAAAACCACTTATATTTGATATCATCATCGGGAAAATAATTTTTCAGTATTGATCCCAGCATATTCAAACCGCAAAAGGAGTTGAGCTGAAGAACGCCGTTTTCTGTAGGTTCCGGTACAGACCAGAGACCTATTGCTGATTTAACCTTTCCAAAGGGGAGAATGATTCTACCGTAGGGAAGAGATGCATTGAAAAGCATGACCAGGTCCGCTTCATTATCATTCACATATTTTACCGCCCGTTCCGCAGCCTCTTCATTCCGCAAAGGATCGGTGATAACCAGCAGTTCATATCCCAATTTATCCTGCATACCCTGCATTTGGGTAATAATGCGCTTATAGAGTCCTTCATCATCCCCGGGCATATTCTGGTGAATTCCGCAAACCAGAACAATTCGCAGTTTAGTATCCATATCTTATCTCCTTAGATGAGAATCATTCAATTTTTGAAATTGCCTCAGTTGTCTTCATTTACCTGAATCATCACTTTCATAGTTGATTCCGGATGCTCATCTATCTTCTGATAAGCCTGGTTATATGAATAAAAATCAAACTCGTCTGTTATAAGCGGTACGAGTTGTACCTTGCCGGTACCAACCAGTTCTATTGCCGTTCTGAAATCATCAATATTATAACGGGCTGTACCTATCAATCTTAGTTCAGCCTCATTCACTTTTGCCATATCTACCGTAGGTTTTCCGCTGAATACAGCCACAACGACTATATCGGTGCCTTTTCTGGCACATTTGACTGCTGCATCCATTCCCGGCTGGGAACCGGAGCACTCAAATATTACATCAGCTTTAACTTCTGTACCAAAACAGGAATCTATCTCTTTTTCAAGATCGCTTTTTGAAACATCTACTGAGTAGTCGATTCCGCACTCTTTTGCTTTTTCCAACCGAAATGCATTGATATCTGAAACCATAACTGCAGAGGCACCAAGCCCCCGGGCAGTCTGAGCTACCAGATTACCAATAGGTCCGGCTCCGATGACCAGAACCTGTTTCCCAATAATATCTCCGGCTTTTTTCACCGCTCTAACCGCAACTGAAAGAGGCTCAATCATAGCCCCTTCTGCATAACTCATATGTTCAGGCAGTTTCACCAACATTCTGGCTGGATAGGTGAAGTAGTCCACAGCTGTACCATTCTGCTGAAAACCAATCACTTTCAACTCATTACAGATATTGTATAATCCGTGAGTACAGGGATAACAGGTGCCACAATAAACCTGGGGTTCCGGCACGACCTTATCCCCCACTTTCAGCGAAGTTACCGCACTGCCCACCTTGACCACCCGCCCTGAGGTTTCGTGACCCTGAACTATAGGATAGGAGGTGTAGGGATGTATCCCATGATAGACATGAATATCACTTCCGCACACACCAATTTGCATGATTTTAATCAGGACATCATCCACCCCGATCTCCGGAATTTCCGTTTTATCATATTCTATAATTTTGGGGGCAGTCATGACCGCCCGTTTCATCATTTCAGCCATTTTTTCTCCTCAACTGATAGTATTCAGCCATCCGCCATCCATGTAGTAGTTCGACCCAACAGCATAACTTGCCCTGTCTGAAGCCAGGAAAATATAGGTTTCAGCCATCTCCTCGGGAGATGAAAATCGATTAATGGGGGTGTTTTCTTTGGCTATATTATCCAGATACTCTTTTGGGGTGATCCCCTCTTTCTCAGAAAGAATTCCTGCCGTCTTCCACCAGTCCGGGGTTAAAACCAGTCCGGGACTAATGGTGTTCACCCGAATATTGTCAGAGATAAGTTCAGTGGCCAGACACTTTCCCAACATGAGAAGGGCCGCTTTTGTAGTATTATAAATAGGTTCATACCAGAGAGGCTGTGTTGCACAAATCGAGGCAGTATTAAGTATAACTCCTCCGCCCCTTTTCTTCATAAAGGGAACAAATGCCCTTGCTGTTCGAACGGCACTCATAACATGAAGATCCCAAATAGCATACCATTTATCATCCTCGGAATTCATTACCGTTTCCTCTGTTCCGGAACCTGCATTATTAATAAGAATATCCAGTCCGCCGAACTCTTTCTCAATTATCCCGCAGGCATTCTCAATATCCTCAGGTTTGGTGACATCCATCGAAATACCAAGAGTTTTAACGCCGAACTCCTCTGCAATTTCTGCGGCCTCTTTTTTAACACGTTCAGCATTGCGGGCACCAATTGCAACCTGGGCTCCCTCACGGGCAAAGGCTTTGGCAACAGCCAAACCGATTCCCACACTGCCGCCGGTAATGAATACCTGCTTTCCTTTTAACTCTAAATCCATATTACCCCCCTACTTTTTACAACTGAGGCTTCTGCAAAATAATAAACTTACTTATAATATATTGCATTCTAAAATAGGCAATTTTTAGATACCTCATCTACTTTATAACTGACAATTTGCTTCGGTCAAAAGATATTGCAACAGCAGCAATTATTAAAACTCCTAAAAATGTCTGCTGAGCATATACATCAATACCAATAACATTCATACCGTTGTTAAGCACACTCATGATCAATGCACCTACCAGCGTATTAACTACTCCGCCGGCACCTCCGGTCATCGCTGTACCACCCACCACAACCGTAGCGATTGAATTAAGAATATAGGTATTCCCCAATGTCGGGTATCCGCTGAACAGTGCTCCGGAAAGCAGAATTCCTGCAATTCCAGCCCCTACTCCGGAGAGTGTGAACGCCAGGGTTCTTATTTTAAAAACATTCACGCCGGACATCCAGCACATTTTTTCATTACTTCCCATGAGCAAAATACTTCTTCCGGTTATCGTATATTTTTGGAAAATCAGGAAAATTACAAATACTACAGCACCGATAATCATGACATTTTTCAATCCAAGAACATCACCGTTGATGAATTCCAGCAATTGATACGAAGAAGATGGTGCCGAGAGCGGTTTAGCTGAAATGATATATGAAATACTGACAAAGATTCCACCTGTTCCCAGCGTGGTAATAAACGAGGGAATTCGCAGTTTTGCATTAATCAAACCATTAATCAGACCTGCAAGAAGTCCTACAGCTAAACTTATGACAAAAGCAAAGAACCCAAACCTTTCAAGCGTACTCATAAGTACAACTGAAACCAGTGACATAATTCCACCAACCGAGAGATCTATACCACCAGTTAGGATCGAACAGACCTGACCAAGCCCTACAGCAAGAAGAATTGATGCTGCAGTACCGATTGCCAACAGATTATATCTTGTGAGAAAACTGCGGTTTCCGATATAAAAAATAATAACAAACAGAGCCAGCATTCCCAGAGAAAAATATATTGCCGGTATCTGCTTTTTATGTGTTATTTTGTTTCCCGACTCTGAAGACGGTTTGATTGATCGACTCATTCTTATCTCCTCATTACACTATTGATGCGATAACATCTACTGGCGCCGGTTTAGCATCCGAAGGACACTGAACCTCTTCTACCAGCAAGCCGTCTTTCATAATCAGCATCCGATTCGATAGGCCGATATCCTCTTCAAGGGTGTCACACATTACCAATAGACTTTTCCCTTCATTGGCCAGTTCCCTTATCCGGTGATAAATTTCATCTTTAGCACCGACGTCAATTCCCCTTGTTGGGTGATCCAAAATTAAAAATTGTGAATCTGCAGAAAGCCACTTGGAAATTACTACCTTCTGCTGGTTTCCACCACTAAGATTACCACACTTAGCTCGCATACTGGGGGCTTTGACCTGGGTCTCATCCGCCCATTTTTTAGCATTCTCCAGCTCTTTTTTCTTATTGAGCAGACCACCCTTCTTGAGCCGGTCAAAAACCAGCATGTTGATATTTTCAACGATATCCATATCGATAGCCAATCCCTGCTGGCGTCTGTCAATCGGGATATATCCCAACTTATACCGAATTGAATCTTTGGGAGAATCAATTTTGACAGGTTTTCCCAAAATACTGATTTCACCCTGATCTGCCTTCATAATTCCAGCTATACATTGGCAAAGTTCCTCTTTTCCGGATCCGATAAGTCCAACAATGCTGACAATCTCTCCTTTGTGAACCTTGAACGATATCGGTGCAAAGAATTGTTTCAGAGAGAGATCTTTTACTTCAAGAAACACCTCTTCCTCAGGTGTGCGCTGTTCACTCTCACGGTAGTGCTCATCTGCCAGTTCCCTTCCAACCATAAGCTGTTCAATTTTCACAATATCGGCCTCAGCCTGCATCATTTCCGTGACAAACTCACCATCCTTGAATATCGCTATGCGATCTGAATTCTCAACTATCTCTTCCAACCTGTGAGATATAAGGATTATGGAAGCCTTTTTTTTCACCTCTTTAAGAATAGTAAAAAGATTATCGACCTCTTTCTCAAGTAACACGGTAGTAGGTTCATCAAGGATCAATATGGGGTTCTTCTTGCCATACAACTTTGATAGCCATAGTAATCGGGATATTTCCACCATTTGCCTCTGCGCAGGTGTCAAACGATTACAGACTGTCGTCGATGCAACAAACAATCCAATCTCTTTAGTCACCTCTTCGGCCGCTTCATTCATTTTTTTTGTTTGAAGAAATCCATTTTTCTTAAATATATCTTCATGACAGAGAAAAAGGTTCTCAGCAATCGTCAGATTCGGCAAGGTACAGCCTTCCTGAAAAACCATACCCACACCCTCTTTGATGGCATCCAGAGGATCCTTGATGGTACTTTTCTTCCCTCTTAGAAAATATTCACCACCATCAGCCTGATAAATACCGTTCAGTATTTTCATGAGTGTTGTTTTACCAGCACCGTTCTCCCCGACAAGGCCCAGAATTTCATGTTCATATATAGTAAAATCAAACCCCTTAAGAGCTTGTACCCCGGGAAAACTTTTCCTGATCTGTTTCAGTTCAGCAACTACTTTTTTGTTCATCATTCTGCTCCTATTTGATCAGACCAATTTTCTTTCTGTTAATAGTCAGAGCTACTGCGGATATCAGGACAATTCCATTCACCGCACTTTGCGCATAGGGATTAACCTGCATCAAAACCAGACCATTATTTAAAGCAACAACAATTATGGTACCCAGGACAGCATTCAGTGCCCCGCCGACACCACCGGATAAGGAGACGCCTCCAACTGCAACAGCAGTCATTGCGGGAAACAGGGTGTTATTGCCCAACCTCGCCGCCGAACTGTTCAATCTTGCTACAAGGAACAAACCTGCCAATCCGTATAATGCACCTGTTATAGCAAAGATGATAATTTTAACTTTTGTGACATTCACGCCCGCCTGTTTTGCCAGTATCTCATCGCCGCCGATAGCATACATATGTTTTCCCAGGCTGGTATAGCGTTGAATGATAAACAGAACAGCAAAGGCAAGGAGTGCAATCAGGGTTATCCATGGAATTCCCAAAAAATCTCCGTTCATAATTTTTTGAAATCTTAAATCTCTAATGGGTATGGAAATCCCCCCACTAATAAGTACCGCCAACCCGAACATAGCCCAGCTTATTCCCAGCGTTGTTATAAAAGAGGGCATTCTCAGTTTTGTATTGATGATTCCGTTCCCCATACCGGCGATACCGCCGATGCTCATGACTATAGGAAAGATCCAGAATCCAACATTAAAAGAGGTGTGTGGGTTTTTAATCAAGAAACCGCTTACCACTGCCGAGAGTGCAATAATGCCTTCCATCGAAAGGTCCATTGCCCCCATTATAATAACCTGATGTACTCCAAGGCAAAGAATAATAGGGATACCAGCCAATCCCAGGATTGTCTGTATATTATTCAGGGTCAGATAATTGCCCTTTGTACCAATTGAAAATATAAAAATAACAATTAGTAGTGATAAAATTTGTCCGGAAACTGAATATTTGCTGTAATGTCCCTTAAACTTCTGAATCACTTTCATTTCAACAGTCTCCCTTTTGTATGCAGATATACTGCACATTCATCAGCGTAGGCTGAACTCTCGTCAACCCCTCATTCTTAGTCATCTACAATACTCTCAGTCACCAATAGAGAATAATCCCATTTTTTAAAAATGAGTATGTTTGAGTCCATACCCTGTTCACTTACATAATAACACTCCTGCCTGAACGGCAGGAGATTTTTTTAGTAAAGAATGTATCACGGCTGCCGCAATGGACAGCCGTGAATAGGAACTTTAGTTCATAGCTCGAGACCAGCTTGCGAACAGGTCGGTAAAGTTATAATCGGGGGTACCGTTTACATATACATTTACTACTTCATCAACATTAGCTGCATTTACATTAAGAGCATCAGCGAAAAACTGACGTTGTTCTTTCGACATTGAAGCTACATCAAGTTCACCATTTTTTGCTGCCAGAGCGATTGCAAGAGCGATTCCAGCCTGATATTTTGAATCATTATAAACTGTTGCTGCTGCTTCACCATTCTGAATTGCTTCAAAAATCTCTGAAACGCCGTCAATTCCTGTTACAAGAACTGTTCCGGCAAGACCTTCACTTCTCAGTGCTTCAAGTGCACCTAAAGCCATGTTATCGTTTGCTGCCCAAACACCTTTGATGTCAGGATTAGCTACGAGCATGCTTTTGGTTTTTTCATATGCAATATTTCTGTCCCAGTCAGCTGCTTCATACGCAACCATCTCAACACCGGGGTATTCAGCAAGAATATTGTTGAGTCCTACAAATCTATCCTGTGCGATTGAGTTTGCAAGCATTCCCTGAAGGGCAATAATTTTCCCTTCGCCGCCGAATGATTCAAAAAGTTCTCTTGCTGTATATTCTCCAGCACTGATTCCATCAAATGCGATGTGAGAAACCCATGTGTCATAATCCCAGACTTTAACGTCTTCAGGTTTGTTCCACCATGATACCCAGTATACGCCTGCATCTTCTAAAGCTTTACCGATAGGTACTACGTTTGGTGCTTCGTTAGGGTCTACCATAAATGCTACATTTCCGCCTGTTTTTGCAACAAGGGCTTTGATGTCATTCAACTGTTTTTCACTTGAGCCTTCACATGTTAATACATCATGTTCAAGTCAAACTTCTTCTGCAAACATATCACCACCAACTTTAT
>JABMQR010000129.1 GCA_013202335.1 Bacteroidota bacterium | reverse complement strand
TACTCCCTCAGAATCCATTTTCCCAATACAAACTTTCTTTTGCTTAGGATTTTTTTGTCCGGGAACACGGTAAGCGGTAATTTCTAACACAATTCCATTTCTTTTATCAGTGTATAAAAACATGGGGCACTCCTGTAATATGTGTAGCATATTACTTTTAGAGAGAAAGGTCAACCCTTTTGTAGATCTATTTGTAAATATTATAAAGATTTATCTGATTTATTTTGTTTTTTTGGAGACTACATTAAAGAACATGGGAAAGAATGCATAGCATACTAAAATTATACAGAAGTAAATATCTCAGGGGTGATTTCCATAAAAATTGTATCATGCCTTTTGCCTTTTTGGACGAGACTCTCTTTCCAAACTCCAATTTCCCTAAAACCTACCTTCCGGTAGCAGGCATGGGCTCGTTCGTTGTAGGAAAAAACCCGCAGTAAAATGCTATGGATATTAAGATAATGAAAAGCAAACTGAATCAGGAGTTTCATGGCCTCCGTTCCATACCCTTTTCCCAAAAAGTCCCTATCACCAATAAAAATTCCTATTTCAGCTGTTTGATTAATCTTATCCCAATTATGCAGCCCGCAATTCCCTATCAGGTTGTTTGTCTTAGAATCGACTACTGCATAATTATGCTCCTTAGCAAGTCGCTGCAGTGCCTCTTTTTCCCCCTGCAGGTTTACACTCAAAACACTCAAATTCAAGTACTGTGTTATCTCAAGATCATTAAGCCATTTTGTATAGAGTTCGGCATCTTCCAGAGATATGGGGGATAGATAACACTGCTTACCCACCAATTTCTTTATATACTTCATATTCCCAGCACCTCTCTCTGTGCGGCCTGGATCTCTTCAATCCCTTTTTCCGCTGAAGATAAGATTTCGTTCAGTTCATCACGTGAAAAGACACCCTGTTCACCGGTGCCCTGAACCTCTACAAGTGATTCATCACGCATTACGACATTCATATCGACCTCGGCACTGGAATCGGCGATATAATCCAGATCACAGATAATTTTCCCATCTACTTTCCCGGCACTTACCGCTGTAACCTGACCCAGAAGATATACTTCAGGACTCTCCTCTCCCTGCTCTTTCGCCAGAACACGAAGAGCATCATAGAGAGCAACCCATCCTCCGGATATTGCAGCTGTCCTGGTTCCTCCATCAGCCTGTATAACATCACAATCTATTGTTATGGTAACCTCTCCAAGCTTTTCAAGATCAACTGCAGCCCTGAGACATCGACCGATTAAACGCTGTATCTCGGTACTTCTTCCATCTTTCTTTATCCCATCACGACGTTTCCTGCCTCCGCCGGTACTTCCCGGGAGCATGGCGTATTCAGCTGTCACCCAGCCTTTCCCGGTATTTCTCAGGAATGGAGGGACATCATTTGAAATCGTTGCTGTACAGATTACTTTTGTATCACCAAATGAAACCAGGCATGAACCGGCAGGGTATTTTATTATATTTCTTTCAAAACTTATTTTTCTCATATCAATATCTATCTCCCTTTTTCGTAAGCATATCCCAACACCCTTAAAGGTTTCAAGGTACTACGGCATCTTGAGCTAATCTATTAAGGAGAACTTTAATTCTCTTAAGAACAAGTGTTAACAATCTGCTTTTTTGCTTTTTTCCGAAAAGCTGTATATTTTTGGAGCCAATATACGATGAGGATAATTAGAGCAAACATCCCCGCATAATTCACATATCTATTGAAGGCATCCGGTGCGATAAAAAATTGTCCACCACCGCCTGCTCTACCACCTGCTCCTCCGCCGCGGCCAACTCCGCCTCTTCCTCTGCCGACAAATACTGCCGCGTCATGTTCAGTGCTCTCCGATTCATTTTCATGAGTATCAGCCCAATTTATCAAGGAGACACTTCCCTCTTGGTTAAAAATACTATAATTCATTATCTCAGAGGTAATAACCCGGTAGGATCCTACAACTCCCCAAACCGCAATCAGCAGTGCTATGAGAACTTTCAAGCTATTTACTATAAATGGTTTTTTATTCACTGCTATCGCTCCCGGCAACAGGTTTTCTTTTGACTCCCATACCTAAAAAGAGAGCTCCCGCCATCTTTGTTAAACCTTTCAAAATAAACCTGAAATGAAGCCCGACATGCACTCCGGAAATGACAAAAACTGTCAGGGAAGAAATTATATGAATCTCCTTCCATATATGTGCACCCCCACCTGGAAGCCATGTTATTGTTCTTGATATATAGGCTCCACTCACTATAATAAGGGTAAACCCAGCCAGCATGGAAAAATCAAGTATATAATTCAATCTTGTTTTTAAAGGAATCTTCTTAAAGAAGGCTTTTCCAATTCCAAGAATCCACTTTCTGTTAATATATTTATGCATCACAAAAAGCAAATAGAGAATTAATCCAATTGCCTCATGCAAAACTAAACCAATAATCTGAAGGTCCATCAGTAAAATAATGGTCCCTGCTGTGACAGAATCTAGAATTATCCTGATAATATTCATTCTCCCTACAGCCATTTATCACATCTCCTGTTATACTTGTTTTAATTAATGATAGATATTTAGTATAAATACCCGATAAAGACAATATTAAGATTTCTTAATCTTCATTATTATTTTAACTTATAAGGATTTGTTATAGGAGCCAATATGAAATACCGCTGTCTGATACTTGACCATGACGATACCGCTGTAAACAGCACACCGTATCTTCATTACCCCGCACATATTGAAGTCATGAAAGAGCTGCGGCCGGAAGAAGCTCCTATATCTTTAGAAGACTGGATGCTTAAAAATTTCTCCCCGGGTATTATGGAATATATGGTGGATGAACTTAAACTAACACCTGCAGAGGTAAATCGGGAATATGAGATTTGGCAGGAGTATATATCCGGCAAACAAGTAGCCTTTTTCCCTGGATTTATTGATTT
>JABMQR010000128.1 GCA_013202335.1 Bacteroidota bacterium | reverse complement strand
GTATTAATCGTTGGTGATTCACATGCAATGGCTTTTGCGGGTATGTTGGATGTGATTCTCAACAGGAGCCATTTAAGAGGATATCTAGTCACTCAGAGTGGTACTCCATTTATTTTGGGAAATATTAAAGATTGGCGGGATAATAATCCGATGGAAAGGAATGCGTTAATCTCTAAAATGATTAGAAACCATCATTATAACTTCGTTGTCCTGGGGGGGGTATTGGAATTATTATTCTCGTCTATCATAGTTATCCGTTTTTCGGTCTATTAATTATATTAGTGAATACAACCACCCTTGTCAACTCTTTATTCGCCCAATTTCTCTCTTTCTTTTTTAAGATCTGAAACAGAATAATAAGGATCAAAAGATGGCTCTTCTGCTTCTTCAGATGTAAGAACCTCAACCATCTTAGTAGGAGTGTCTCGTACCTCCCGATAAACCTTTAGCTTATCTCTCATCCTGTCTGTTTCCTTTTTAGAAGCCGGCTCACCATCAAAATTAGTTCCATCCAATATCAACATGGTAAGAACCTTTATGTTAGCCTTTAAAATCTTACACATTAACTTCCAAAATGGAGTATTAACTCCATCTCTAAAAGTAATAATTGCTTTTTCTTTCTTTTTATCAGTATTAAATAAACGATCTTTCATATTATTTTGATATACCCGAAGATTGACGTGGCGCTACAGACTTTGTACCACCAGAAGCAGGAATAGCTATTTGAGGAGATCCGGCAGGAGCTTGGAACTCAGTAGCCTGTTCTTCTTCAGGGAAAAACTCAGGATTAACTTTTTTAACAGACAATGCTTTTTTGTGAGTTTCAATATGAGCATTAGCAGCATTTGTATCTCTAGCCTTAGTATGAATCTCTAAATGAACATTATGATCATCCTCTGGCAATACAGGAGCAGTCTTGTTCTTATTTAACAAATCATTCTGGTCTTCTGCAATTCTCTCATCAATAGTAGGCGGAAAAAGCCTATCAATTTCGTCTTTTTCTAACCCATTAAGCCTTGCTAACTTCCTTAATCCCCATCGCCTATTGCTGGTTGGCTCTTGAAGAGCAAGACCAAAAAACTCGGTCAAGGTAACTCTTTCTTCCAAAGCCTTAGCACGACTTAATACCTTACTTTCGATCACTACATCAGGATCTATTTTTGCAATAAGGTTAGATCTTGATAAAGGTCTCCATTTTGGACCAAAAGCACCTTTCACTCTTAATATTTTCTCGTCAATATTTTCTTCAAAATTATCTTTATAAAGCCTGTACCACTGTTGCCAAAACCTTTTTTCACTCCAACCGAATACTTTAGCCGCCAAAGAATATCTAGTATCTACCCTAGCAGCAAGCAAATTAGTCTCTCCTAGCGGTCTATCTTTCTCTGACTGCATACCCTGTTGAATATCGGGAGTAGCAGTAGCCTTTTGAGCTGATATGTCTAAAGAAGTGTAAATAAAGTCCAACAACTGCATATTCGGTCTAGCCTTAATTAACGGAGCAATAGCGTTAGTAGCATTACCATCACCCTTGCTTGGATCAATTGGAATAAATTTATTGAAAGCAAACTTCAAATTCTTTCTGTTCGTAATCTTATTAGAATCATAAACGTATGATGGATAAAGATCTGCTTTCATAGCATCTAATCCCAAATTTTGAGCAACTGCCCTTGCCCTCTGTTTATCTTCGGTCAAATCGGGGATAGACGTACCATCCCAATCATGAGAAGTAGGATAAAGAGGTCTATCAATTACCGGCCATAAAACTCTCTTGGCTTTACTCTTTAAAACCTGCAACCCTATTACCTTTGATCTTACATTCGCTAACCAAACCTTAACTTTTTCAACCTTACCCTTAACTATGTAATGAGTATGCCATTCAGTAATATCATATTCAGCATTAACCCCTAACTGTAATTCCGTTTTCCCTTTTTGATTCTGTCTGTTTTGAGCCGTATCTCTCGCCTCTTGTGCTTTTTGTAATAACGAATTAGTACCACCGCCAATCTTAATACTTCTAAAATCACTATTAAAAATATGAGGATGATCTTTAACATCCTGTTTAGTCATTTTTATTTCTCTACCAAAGAATCTAGCAGAACCCTTACCCTTTCTATTACCATTGATTGAAGTAGCTCTCGGATCTTTAAGAAAACTCAAAGGATCTAAAACTTCTGGAACTGGTAAGAAGATTTTATTATCAGCATCTCTTTCCCACTCATGTAAAGCTAACAATCCACGACCAAAAAACAAAGTGTCCCAATCCCAATCATAATCTATTTGATCTTTTTCCATATCAACATAATCAGTTTTAGCTATCGCATCAAGGTTTTCTGCTGTCTCATCATCTCCCTCTTCTTTTCCGCCAAATTCAACTGTCAACTGGTCCACATATAAAGAAGCCAGTACTGTTTGATGAATGGAAAAAAGAGTAGTATCACCAACCGCTTTTTTATCTCGTTTCTGATTATTGTAAAGTTTGAGCCTTATATTCCACTCTTCTATCT
>JABMQR010000127.1 GCA_013202335.1 Bacteroidota bacterium | reverse complement strand
GGAGGTAACGGATAAGACACTTCTTAACCTCAGCCGGCTTGTGACTATTGTTGTGGGGGTTATTGGGTTTTTGGTTGCTGTAACTTCAGGTGAACTGATATTCGATCTTGTTTCATATGCATGGGCTGGTCTGGGTGCGTCATTCGGTCCGGCTTTGTTGCTTATGTTAAAATGGAAAAAAACGCACTGGAAAGGGGTGCTGGCAGGAATGATCACCGGCTCGGTGGTTACTATTGTATGGTCGGAGATTGAATTTCTTGACAAGGCGCTCTCCGTTAGATTCGTTTCCTTTGTTTTGGCTTTTGTTGTTGTTGTTGTGGTAAGTCTGGTTGCGAATAGAAGAAGTTGAAAGTTGAAAGTTATAAAGTTGAAAGTGAAGAGGGAAGAAGTTGAAAGGAAGAGAGAAGAGAAGGTAAAAATCTGTATATTTATTATGCTTAAAATAAGATAAAAACTATATAGTCAAATGAAAAACTTAATATCAATCCGGTACATAATGACTGTTTGCCTGTTCTTTTGCGTTTTTGGAATGGCGGGATATGGGCAGGTTTGGAAGAAACTTAAGGAAACGATGAAGGAGGAGCTTAAAGAAAGCGCTAAAGAATTTGCTAAGGATAAAGCTGTGGAGGCTAAAGATTCGGCTATTGCCAGGGTTCAGAACTGGGCTGATGATTATGACCCGACGGAATTGAATTATGCTTTTTCATTCAGTGATAATTCAGGTTTTTATGAATCGGAGGATAAGTTTGAGAAGTAAAAACGGTCGATGGTAAGTTTTGCGGTAAGTGATGGCTCTGTTAATGAAAAACTTGCAGACAGGGTGAGTGAGATGGATGCGGAAGATTATAATAATGCAGGAGAACTATTCTATGCATCAAATCGTTTTCGTTCAGCAGAGAATTCCTTCAAGACTGCCCTTATAATTCTTAACAAAAATGGGAAAAACAGCTCTGAAACAGCAGTCCGGGTGAAGAGCAACCTGGGTTTGCTTTACCATACTACCGGTCGGTTTACAATGTCGGAAGAATATACTTTAGAAGCCCTGAAATTGCGCAGGGATGTTCTTAAAGACAAGCAGGGACTGGGTGCATCGCTTAATAATCTGGGGGTGTTGAATAAAGACAGGGGGAAATACAATAAAGCAGAGGAAAATCTTGCTGAGGCAATATCAATAACCCGTGAGGTGCCGGGGGAGAGCAGCTCTGAGTATGCTATTGTGTTGAATAATACTGCAATCCTTTACCAGGAGCTTGGGAAATATGATGCTGCTGCTGAAAAGCTTAAAGAATCTATCAGTATTGCAGAGGACGGATTAAGAAAAAAATCAGCCAATTTTGTCCGGCTGAAAGTAAACCTGGCGTTGTTGTATCAGCTACAGGGGAAGCTTGATGAAGCGGAGGAAATATTCCTTGACGCGAATGCGTATTAAGCGGGCACGTCTTGGGGCAAACCACCCCGATTATGCTGTGATGCTCAGAAATATTGCATCGCTGTATATGATTAAGGGAGAATTTGGTAATGTTGAGAGCAATCTTAACAGCGCCCTTGAGATATACAGCAAGAAATTTGGTGAGAGACATCACGCGTATGCTGCCACGCTGGTTGACCTGGCTAAGTATTACCTTTTTACAAACAGGTTGCCGGAAGCACGTATAAATCTTACTAAAGCCATTCAGATACAGGAAGAGGTTCTTGGTGAAAATCACCCATGGTTGACTGAATCGAGGGAATTGGTTGCTATTCTTCAATGGCAGGAGGGGGATTTACAAGGAGCAGCGGAGAAATATGGCGAGGTAATGAATAGCTATATCGACCAGATCAATACTTTTTTCCCTGCTATGAGTGAATTTGACAAATCGCGTTTTTGGGAGAAGTTTTATTCACGGTTTATCAGGTATTACAGTTTTGTTCTGGAGTCGAGAGAAAAGGTGCCTCAACTGAAGGGTGATATGTTTGATTATCATATAACAACAAAAGCTTTACTGCTAAGTGTTACAAGCAAGGTAAAGAAAGAGATACTGAACAGCGGCAATCCTGAGTTGGTGAATAAATATAATGAATGGCTTGATATTAAAGAACAATTATCAAGGCTGTACACTTTAAGCAAAGAAGAGCTGCAATCTGACAAGATCAATATTGACTCACTTGAGAATGCAGTCAACAGTAAAGAAAAATATCTTTCAAAAGCGTCTGAATTATTTGCCAGGGGTTACAAGATACAGCAGGTAAGCTATAAAGATATTGCTACCCGTCTGGAAAACGATGAAGCATGCATTGAGCTGGTGAGGTTTCCGGAGTATAATTACATGAAACAGGGTGAAAAAATATTTTATGCCGGTTTTGTGATTCAAAACGATCCGGAAAAATATCCTGAAATGATTTTATTTTCGGATGGAGAGAAGATGGAAACTTCCATTGCCATGGAATACAGGAAAACTATGCAACGCGGACTTGAAGGAGGGGCATTTTATGAAACATACTGGGGTGGTCTGGAACAGCTAACATCCGGCAAAACCAATCTGTATATCTCACTTGACGGGGTTTTTAACCAGGTTAATATTAATACTCTCAGGAAAGAGAATGGCGAATACCTGATAGACAATAAGAACTTTGTATATCTCACCAATTCGAAAGATATTATCTCGTATAAAGAGAGCAGGGATAAAAAACAGGATAGCAACAAGAAGGCGGTCCTTATGGGCGATCCGGATTATGATATGGGTTTTGACTGGGATCAGATGAAGCAGATGCCATTGCCTGAATTGCCGGGAACAAAAGTTGAGGTTGAGAGGGTAAATGAACAGCTTGTTTCAGCCGGGTGGAAGACAACCTCTTATTTTCAGCAGGATGCTACAGAAGACAGGATAAAGCAGATATCCGGTCCGGCAGTTTTGCATATCGCTACCCATGGGTTTTTTCTTGAAGACATTGATTTGGGGAAAGGAAAGAAGGTCTTTGGTATTGAACCTGTTAAGGCAGCAGAGAATCCTTTGCTACGGTCGGGTTTGATGTTCGCGGGGGCTGATAATACTGTTCAGTCGATAGACACGAAGGAGAGCAGTGACAAGAATGACGGGATACTGAATGCATATGAAGCGATGATGCTGGATCTGGATCAGACCCAACTGGTGATCCTTAGTGCGTGTGAAACAGGATTGGGGGAGATACGAAACGGAGAAGGTGTTTACGGGTTACAGCGGGCTTTTCAGATTGCCGGCACATCAACAGTGGTAATAAGTCTGTGGCAGGTAAGTGATGAAGTAACACAGAAATTAATGACCGGTTTTTACAAGAACTGGCTGATATCGGGGGATAAGCAGAAAGCGTTTATACAGGCGCAGTTGTTAATAAAGGAAAAATACCCGGAGCCGTTTTACTGGGGGGCGTTTGTTATGGTTAGCAGGTGAGTATTCAGACCCCTATGAAGCCATGTTTAGTTAAATGAGATTTGGGATTTACGCACATGACGGGGATTTTTGAACTATTTGCTATGATATATTGTTCGCTTGCACCCAGCATATAATCACTGATATTAATGTTTTTGGTAGTCATAATGAGAATAAGATCTGCTTTAATTTTTTCCGCAAATTTCAGGGTTCCTTTTGCAAAGTTACCTTTTTTCTCAAGTGTATGGATGTCGTATTCAATGTTGTTTTGGATCAGGTATTTTATTACAAAATTAAGATTAGTGTTTATTTTCCTGGCGAGAGCTTTATCTGTTACCGGATCTTTCAGAATATGGACTTTTGAGTCGAAATATTTACCCATATAAATAGCCATAGATACTTTTTCTTTATTCTCACTTCTGAAATCAATCGGGAAAACGATATTACGAATTTTTTTCTGATCATGAGGTTTATCACGAACAACAATAAAAGGAACTTTCGAACCGACAATTACTTTTAATGCCCAGCTGCCTGTAAGCTTCTGCATTCCCTTTAGTCCGTGTGTGCCCAAAATTACCATATTAGCTTCCTCGTCGGTTGCATATTTTGATATGGTTGAAAAAATACTACCCTCAAGAATTACAGAACTTATAGTAATTGAGTGTTTGGATAGTATCCGGGCAGCAACCTTATCCAGTTTTTGCCTGATCTTTTCTTTTTCATCCTGCTTTACATCCTTATTGATAATATGAAGCAAACGGAGATCATTATGTGCCATTTTTGCTATTTTAATACCGTGCAGTAAAGCATTTTCGGCTACCTCAGAAAAATCCCAGAGGATAATAATCAATTTCTTGTCTTTTTCCATCGTTATCAGTTTTTAAATATATTGCTAAATTAAAATTTTCTGCATATAAAGAAGATTACACAAAGTTACACAAAGAAAAGAAAGATACAATTAGAAATTAAAAATTAGAAATTAGGAATTAGGAATTAGGAGTCCTGTTATGAGCATTACGAAAAGCCAGGGGAGATTGCTTCACTAACTTAACGAAGTGATCTCACAGCCTGCCCCG
>JABMQR010000126.1 GCA_013202335.1 Bacteroidota bacterium | reverse complement strand
GATATTTCAAATAATAGACGCTGTGAGCAGATTTGCAAACTTCCATCTACCCAGTATACCGGCGAAAGTCTCATTCATCCACGGCCATGGCCGTGGTTTTCTGTCTTCGACCGAATAAAGATGATAATCAGTACGGAGTAGCTGGTGAATAGTTGGAATTGAATTGCTGTTCTCTTCATTGGGGCACCTTTCCTGGAAGAATTGTAGCATGGAACCGTTGGGTCATCTACAGAAAAAAAGACAAACTATCGGTAATAAATCCTTTTCCTGTCACGATTTCAGGTTAGTTAAAATAGTCCACCAGCATACTACAAAAAGTGAATTCTCCAGTAAAATTTATCATGGTAAAATGGCTTTATGTAAGTTTCATATAAACCAAACATCCTGATTTTTGTATGTCATGATATCGGCCGGCATCTTGGATGCTACGGTATTGAAGAGGTTCATACACCCAATATTGATCGCCTTGCTGATGAACGGCTTTTCAGGAACATCGACCTATTACCTACCCTCTTTGACTTGCTGAAATTGCCAGTTCCTGACTCAGTTCAAGGGAAATCTCTCGCTCCCAGGATACTGGGGAAAGAACAAAATTTACAGGAGGTTCTCTTTGGAGAGATGACGTACCACGATTATTATGACCCCAGAAGATGTGTAAGAACCTCTGACAGGAAGTTAATTTTAAATTTTTCCACTTCCCCATTTTTCTCAGATCCTTCTCAGGAGTGGTTCCGAACGTGTATTCCTGTTTCACCAGATAGACCTATGTTGGCATATCACCCGCCTGTTGAACTCTACAATCTTAAAGAGGACCCTTTAGAGCAAAATAATCTTGCTGAGCTTCTCTCCTGTCAGGATGAAAAAGCCCATCTTTTACACTTGCTGTTCACCTGGATGAAAGAGACCAGAGATTCTATTTTACAGGGGATTCCACTATCTCCGGCACACGTTAAAGCAATTGAGCTTTTAGAAAGTTCATAATCACTAAGGCTCTTTCAAAATTATAATTTTAATTTCCCATACCCTCCCGGCGTAACTCCCGTATGTACCTTAAAAACCCGGATAAAGTAGGAGGTATCATCAAACCCGCATTCGTATCCTGTCTGGGAGACACCTTTCCCCTGCATCAACTTCTCCTTAGCATGCTCAATCCGAACATGCGTCAGATAATCCCAATAGCGAAACGATGTCCGTTTCTTAAAAAACCGGCAAAAATAGGATCTGGTATACCCAAAGCGGGAACTTACTTCATCAAGAGTGAAGCTTTCGGAGTAATTGTCCTCGGTATAATCAACAATGTGCTTAATTGAATCATCCTGCAAATTCTGTATATTCGCTCCTCCGTCCCCATCTACGCTGCTGCCCAGGATTTCAAACACTTTCAAAATTGTGGGCAAAGAGTATATAGGCTGCTCCTGCATCTCAATTTCATGCAGCAACGAGGTCAGTTTTTCATAACCCGGGGCTGTAAGAGGCAGCTGCCGGGGATTCAAATGCAATACTGAAAACAGGTTATCCAGCCTGAAATAGTTTTCCAGTTCAGATAGTGAAATATGTAAAATAATCATATATCCTGAACTCTTCCGGATCTGATACGAATGCAGGCAGTCCGGTGAGAGAACTATAATCTCATTGGAGGAGAGATCCAAAGTGGTACTGCCCACTGTTACCTTTCCGCTCATATTACAGCTGAAGTTAATTTCCAGCGTATTGTGATAGTGGAGCAGCACCTCTTCATCATGCGCGAAATGCCTTCGGAAAATATGTATAGGGTTTTCTCTGGATAACCACATATTCCGTTCTTTCAATGAGCCAAATGAATCTCGAACGATTTTTTCAGTATCCATACCTATTTCTACCTGCTGGCAAAGCAAATGTCAATATATTCATACTATTCGGCAATATAATTCTAACATTCTGATAATAAGGTGTAATATAATCATTACCAGCAAAGGAGCCCGTATGAAATTTGAACCGAATTATCAGAATATCATCGACGCAGCAATGAACAGGACCCCGTCCCGCCTGCCGCTGTATGAACACAACATATCTTCAGTCGTAATAGAAAAAATCATCAATCGGGATTTTACCGAACTCCTGGAAGGTTCCTATGAGGACAAAAAGGAGTATTTCAGGATTTTAACTCAATTTTGTACAGATCATGGGTATGATGTTATCCCGTTCGAAGGGTGTGTGGTTAATATCGTCCAAAAAGGAAGAGCTCTCTGTGGACTAACCGGATCTATTATCCGTGATGAGAAAGATCTGGAAACTTATCCCTGGGAAGAGATGACGGATCGATATTTCGCTCTGTATGATGAAACATTTCGGGCACTCGCAGAGGTCCTCCCACCCGGTATGAAAGCAATCGGCGGTGTGGGAAACGGGGTGTTTGAAACCATCCAGGACTTTGTTCCGCTGAAAGAGCTTGCTTTTCTCCAGATTGATTATCCGGAAGTCTATACCCAATTATGGGGAAAGGTTGGAGATAGCATGTTCCGGATCTGGGAGATCTTTTTGGAACGATACAAAGAGAGTTTTGCCGTCTGCCGGTTTGGCGATGACTTGGGCTTTTCCAGCTCAACACTCATCAACCCAAATGATATACGCAAGTTTATTATTCCCCAATACAAGCGAGTTGTTGATCTGGTACATCGGCACAACAAACCTTTTCTCCTGCACAGCTGCGGTGCCATATTCTCTGTTATGGATGATATAATCGGGCTGGCAGGGATTAATGCAAAACACTCAAATGAGGATGATATTGCCCCATTCTCCCGCTGGGTAACTGAGTATGGAGATCGGATTGGGCTATTCGGCGGTATTGAGATGAATGTGCTCTGTTTGAATACTCCTGCTGAAATCAGAGAGTATGTCGGGAACGTACTGCAGGAGACGGCAAATCTGCCCGGTATAGCGATAGGATCCGGCAATCAGATTGCAAACTATATTCCACCGGAAGGATTCCTTGCAATGGTTGAGACGGTGAGAACATTCAGAGGTGAATAAACTGATCTGAAAACAGTAATTCCAATTTTATTCTAAATCCTTGACGAATAATATTTCTGGTCATATACTAGTCATATGCAGACTATATCGATATCAGAACTAAAATCCCATTTAAGTGCAGAACTTAAAAAAGTACAAAAAGGTACCCGTATTATGGTACTCGATCATAAGCGTCCCGTTGCCGAGCTAATCCCCGCAGAGGTTGAAGAACTGTTTGTCCGTGAGGCAGAAAATCCCTATGTATACAAAACCCTTACTCCTATCACTGAAAAAGACCCGGTTTCTAAACTCGACGAGGAGCGTTCCGACAGATGGTAGGGTATCTCGATTCATCAGTTGTACTGCGTCATATTCTGCTGGGAGATGCCGGAATTCAACAGGTTTTCGCAAGCGGCAGGGTAATTTCAAGTGAACTGCTTGAGATTGAATGCCGAAGAGTTCTCCACCGCTGCCGTCTTCAGGGCGAATTGGATGATGATAGCTTTATTATCGCTTCAGATCGGCTCGATCAGGTTATTTCAGGAGTTTCGATTCTCGTTCTTTCATCAAAGGTAAAAAAACGGGCAGCAGATGCATTTCCGGTTATTATTAAAACACTCGATGCACTTCACCTGGCATCAGCATTGATATTTCAAACAGCACGTCCGGCCGAATCTCTGCTGATTTTCTCGTATGATGCCGGCATGAACCGCTGTGCCAGAGCACTTGGGCTTCCGGCACCTTTTGCCGTAGAGTCAGTGTGAAGGCTTTTTTCTAATATTTAAAGACATAGATTTACTGTTACATACTCAAGCTGCAAGCCAAATCAATAGTGATACCTGCAGGATATAAGAGTAATTTGAGAACCATCCACGACATATACAATTCTGTTTGTAAGATCGATCCGCCTGGATAATAGTCCGGATAAATTCTCTTTTAGCTTTTCAGGCTTTCCTATCCCTTCAAACGGCGTTCTCAGTATACTCTCGATAATTATATTGATTCTTTTCAGAGTCTTTCTGTCCTGAGTCTGCCAGTACAGGTAATCTTTCCAGACATCTTTTGTCCATGATAAATTATTTGTCATTGATCAATTCATGTTCTTCAATCTGTCCGGCTCTGTACTGCTCTAAAGATTTGTTAAGTGAACTGCATTTGCAGGGCTTTTTAATAAATGAACCGTTTCCATCAATCTGTTAAATTGTTCCAACGACATAATTACGGCATCTTCCGAATCTCTGCGGGATATTACGGTATAGTCAGCATCTTCGACAACCTGATCTAAGACTGTTTTAAAACTATTTCTTGCTTCTGTATAACTTACAACTCTCATAAGTAGATTATGGCCTTTACTTGAACACATGTACAGCATTGAGTACATGTGTTATTTTTGAGAATAGAATATTCCTATTATTACCAGTTTTTTACACTATAGACTTTACCAATCTCTCAATTAATAGCTGTCAAACAAAGATCGTAATTTCATCTGAGCTTTTAACACCGCCTGAGATAGATTCTCTGTAATTACCCCAATCTCCCTGGTTTCACCGGCTGCCATATCAAAGTAGTTATCAGAAAGAACTACATCAATTTCCTCAAAATCTATCTCAACAAACAGAGCCGGTTTATCAGCCTTGATCAAAATGGTGAACTTACCGCCGGTGAACTTACCGCTATCTTCTTTCACTTCTCCAACAAGACCGGGATTCTGGAGGCTGAGATATTTATACGGAACAAAGTAGTGCGTATCCCGGTAAACCTGCCCATCTAACAAGGTAAAAACCGACTCAAACTGACTGTTTCTATCACGATTTTCCGACAGCACAGCAGAAAAATCGCGTACTAAGATTTCCTGAGATGAAAAGGAGCCGATTCTTTCTGACACAGTTCCGGAATCCACAACATCACCTGAAAAGTTTATAAGTCTCCATGCAAGTGTTCCGGACACCTCCTCCCTGCTTTCATTAGAGAGATGAACTGCAACAGTTGACGAGTCTCCATCAATTGAGAGCAGAATATTATCATATGCTTTTCGGGCTTTATAATGCAGTGCTTTCCAGCGGCCGTAATAATCGATGCTGGACCAGGAGGCCACGGGCCAGTTATCGTTCACCTGCCAGTAGGTAGATCCCATGCAGCGCCCTCTGTTTCGTCTCCAATGTTCTATACCCGTTTTAATTGCTATAGCCTGACTTAATTGAGAAACGTACACCAGAGATTCAAAACTTTCAGGATATTTAAAGTACTTAGAGATATACGTCAGAATTTTACCATTTCCACCAACACATTTCTGATGCTCTTCCATAACAGGTGAGAAAATATTCCGATCCTCAACACTGGTAAAGGAATTGATTGTTTTACTATTGGGAAATGACTCAAACCCAAATTCAGACATGAATCTGAAATAGTGTTTTTTAAACTCAGAAAAATCTTTATTCATATGCCAGACTTCCCAAAAATGACAATCACCTTTATCCGGTGCATTGGGTAATTCAAAATCTCCACCTGATGAGGGAGAAGCCGGCCAGTAAAACAGTTCGGGACAGGTTTTCCGCATTATCTCAGGAAAAACAACCTGATACTGCTTCAGATACTCAAAACGCTCTTCCTTAGTCGGATTGAATCCCCACTCTTCAAAACCCCACTCCATCTCATTATTACCGCAAATTAATCCCAAACAGGCATGGTGACGAATTCTGGTGAGATTATCCTTCACCTCTTCGATAATATTTTCAAGAAACTGGTCATTGCGAACATCATAGATTGCGCAGGCAAACATCATATCCTGCCAAACAATCAGCCCATTTTCATCACAAAGGTCGAAAAAATGATCCGACGGATAGATACCGCCGCCCCAGACCCTCATACAGTTAAAATTGGCAGCTATGCAATCCTTAATAAGGTTCTCGGTACTATAGGGGTTATTTCTGTTTAGATAGACATCTTCAGGTATGTAATTACCTCCCCTGGCAAAAATGGATATTCCGTTACAGAGGAAATTGAAGGTCTCGCCCCATTCATCCTGCCGCTGTTCCACCGTTAGGGTTCTTAAACCGATTCTCATGTTTTCCGAATCGATACAGACGCCATCGTTAAGCAGTTTGAATTCCAGAGTGTAGAGAGGCTGCTCTCCCAACCCGTTTGGCCACCAGAGTTCTGGATTTTCAATGGTTACTGTGCCTGCTTTATCAGCTGGAAGGTTGATGGTTTTGACAGCACCACCCGGATCTTTCAGATTCAGTTCCACAGTATGGTTTCCATCCTGATACATCTCTGTTTCCGGTTCGATATTCAGCAGAACTTTGCCAGGCTGGTGTTCTTGAGTTACATGAACAGTGTTCAAACGGGCACCGGCATACGAGACAATCCGAATCTCTTTCCAAATTCCCACATCGGGAATCTTGGGACCCCAGTCCCATCCAAAACTGCAATGGCTTTTCCGAATCATGTTAAACCCCGGAACGGAGGTCGCACCCCCGGCATCACTGGCAAAAATCATACGCCGGTTCCTCTCTTTGCGCAGGAATTTCAGAGCATTTTTAAATTGTATTTCTATATGATTCTCGCCCTCTGTGAGATATCCGGAGAGGTTGAATCGATATCGACGATGCATATTTTCAGTTTCCGCTAACACTCTGCCGTTTACCGAGATAACCGCCAGGGTATCCAGGCCGTCAGCTTCCAAAAACACCTGATCACTCTTAGCAAGGGCTGCATCCGCCAAAAATTTTCGGGAAAAGAAAAAATCACGATCGGCTATATCCAGACAAACTTTGTTATTTTCCCGGTAGAAAACACCCTCTTTCCCAAAGTCTCCCCTTTTTTCCAACTCATAAAACAGGGATCCGGGAACCGTCCCCTCCAAATTATAAGAACCATCACCAGAACGTATATTCCACTTACCGTTAAGTTTTACAGTTTTCAAAATCCACCGCCTTCACATCCAGATTCGTAAAGTATATATGTTAATATTTGATATTTATAGGTATTTTCTTGACTTTTTATGGAACATAATTGATATTTCCTTATGGAGAATATCGTTTACAACTGGGATCTCACCACCTTCAGAAATTATGAAATCAATTTTTATAACCTTGAAGGACACTACACTTTCCCGCTGCACACCCATCAGAACCAGTGGGAACTTGTCTACTGTAAAAGAGGCGTTTTTACTCATCGTATAAATAATAGAGAGTTTCTACAGAAGGAAGGATCCTTCTTTCTTATCAGAGATCATGACCGCCATGAGCTGATGGGCCGGAATTTTGATTATTACAATCTGGCCTTTCCTGCTCTGTGGATAAACCAAATTAGTCTGCTGCCGGGAATAAACCCAATTTTTCTCACAATTAATGAAGAGTTAATACCCCGGTCTATTTCTGTTGCTCCAAGAGATCGCTCTAACCTGGAACATAGTATTCATAGTCTCCTGAGCCTTTCCGGAACTGAAGAAGGGGCAATTTCGTTTAACCATTTGATGTTTTTCATATTTAAAAATTATTATGTCAAAAAAAATGAGGCTGATCAGAACAGCTCTCTTCCGGATTGGTTAAAAGAGACCGTTGCATGGATCAACAGCAATTGGGCAATTTGGCCTGAAATGAAAGATATTATTGAATATTCCTGCAAATGCCCCGAACACTTTTCCAGATCATTTAAGTTTTATATGGGAATTACACCGTCGGCTTATCTCTTAAGCCTCAAATTAAAACAGGCAGCTGAGCTTCTGGTAAAAACTAATTATACAATCTCCCGTGTTTGCGAAGAGGCTGGGTTTCAAAGTCCTAACTATTTTCACAAACGGTTTCGAATTTATTATGGTCAAACTCCCGGAGAATATCGCAAGGGAAACAGCTCATTGATTCATGGGTGAGCAGGGTTGAACTTCACTATGTTTTATTGGGATTACCAAACTGGGGTTGTTCGGCTTTTACATCTGGAATATGACCAATATCACCATTGCAAAAAAGACTGCTGCACTCATATCACCTTTAACTGTTTATATAAGCGGACTTGTGAAGCTGTAGGAATGATGGCATACTGAAAGGTGTAAACCAAGGAAGAAACTGACAATGAATACTCTTGAGGATATTCGTTGGAAACAACGATTTTCAAACTATAAAAAAGCACTTTCACAACTCACAAAAGCTGTTTCATTGGCAAACTCGCGAACCTTAAGTGAGCTTGAGCAGCAGGGCTTAATTCAATCTTTTAAGTACACACATGAACTAAGTTGGAATATGCTGAGAGATTATCTATGCGACCAAGGTATACAGAATATACATGGGTCAAAAGATTCTGTGCGAGAGGCTTTTACTACAGGTTTGATCACCAATGGTGAAATTTGGATGGATATGATCAGAGACAGGAACAGAAGCAGCAATACATATAATCTTGAAACAGCTGCTTCTATTGCCGAACATATTCTTAATAGATATCATTCTCAATTTCTTCAACTGGAACAGTTCTTTCAGGATCTTGTTAATGTCATCTAGTAACCTTTACGAATTTTTTGGATTACCCAAAAAAGTAATACAATCTTTTTGCTCGATATTTTCCTGCTATCCGGAAATTGATCAAGTAATTCTCTATAGGTCTCGTGCCAAAGGAACTTTCAGGGAAGGATCAGCTATTGATCTGACTATTAAGAGTGATACGTTATCCCTCCAACAGCTTAATCGAATTGAGGATAACATCGATGATTTACTGCTTCCGTATTCCTTAGACATCTCTCTTTTTTCTTTCATTGATAATCCAGATTTAGTAAATCATATCAACCGGGCAGGAAAGGTTTTATATCAGAAATTATGAACTTAATGTACATTCCAGGAATTTTCCATCAGTTTGAAAAACTATTTCACAACTTCTGTAGATATTACTTGTATAAAACCACCTATTGTATCCTCATCTCCTGTTGCCCGTATAAGCAAACGGTAGCCCTTATCGGCTGCTGTTGTGATATAAGTTGATGCTATTTCGCCTGGAATCAGGGTTATATCTTCAAAGTCCTCAGGATCTACCCGATACCATTGGTATGTCAGGTTTGTCGGAGTAACTGCAACTGGTGTATAGGGATATTCAGCAGCAGTAATGGAAAAGGAGGCTGCCAGTCCATAACCCACCTTGGGAGCTATAATTCCTGTGTTCCCTATTGACTCATCAAGGAACCAGCCTGAGAAACGGGTCTGAGTATTACTTAAAATCGGCACTTCCATTGCATTAGAAAACTGTCCGTCATAAGTTCCTCCGGTTATCTTTAATCGAAGCCTACAGACCCTGTCAGAATTTATACTAAACCCTACTGTTTCCTCTTATGGCTAATAATAATCGTGAACTTTTATAGAAATTATTTATTTTTTCTTTAAAGCCGATTCATCTATTTCCGCACCCTCAGCAGCACGGCTTATGGCTTTTATCCCATTCATACATCCTGATTTTGAGGCATATCCGTCTTCAGAAATGGCTACATTCTGGCCGTTAGATGCAAGCATACGATAACGATACAAACCGAATCGAAAGAAACCTTTTGGTGTTTTTTTAATGACAAATTTCCCTGGCACAGTGACTCCTTTTTTAAATATTATCTATAAGTATATAGAGAGTATGGAGATTCGTATAGAAAAGATTTTGATAAGTTTTCAAGTTTTAAAATTTCTCTAATCTGCCCAAAAAAATACAAACTATTGAGAAGTTTAAAACAAAAGACTTAGATAAGAAATCTACGGGTATGAGTGAAATAGCTAAAAAAAATAGACAAAGGAAGGGTACGTGAACCATACCAATATGTGATCGTCCACTACACTAAAAAATGTCTTCTCCCTGGTACAGGGAGAAGACAGAGTGTGTATACTGTCGCTTGCGAATACTTGTTAAAACAATTTTGTTAAAATTTTTTATAACAAACCCAAACAACAGTGTGTAAGTAAGAACCTTAATAAATTTGAGGCATGCATTGCCTTTCTCTATAAGTCGAATCCTTTTAGCAG
>JABMQR010000125.1 GCA_013202335.1 Bacteroidota bacterium | reverse complement strand
TCCACCGAAAATGTGTATTTTTGTGGAATCGATACCTGGTACATATCTTCGGCCAGCCCCAAACCCACTATTTTTATTCCTTTACCCATAAACAACTTACCTCCCCATTCCCCTAGAATATGTGGAAGTTTGTGGAAAATGTACCTGGTACGGAATATGCACTCATTACCTGGTTTCTACCAACGGACCAAGTTGGATACCTTCAGATAACAAAGCAGCCTTTAGTGTATCGGTAATTGATGTATAATCCGGCAACAAAATGGTCTTTGTTTGACCTAATATTTCAAGAGTGGTGAATTCAGAAGATTCCCAAAATTGTTCCATAATGCTGAGAGAACCATAAAGGGGAATACCATTGATTAACACAAGCTGTACATCGCCGGCATCTGCTTCAATTAGTGCACGGTATGGTTGCGAAATGTCCCCATCAATAATCAATAAATCAGCATAAAGTCCTTCACGGATTGATCCTACATATTCAGAGATTCCAGCAATCATTGCTGGGTTTTTCGTAACCAGCTCAACAAGTTGTTGGTCGCTAAAACGACTTCTTAGGTGGACACTGTTCCATTCTGCTGCATAATGAAGTGCATCCAACATATTGGAACTACCGGTTATAGCCCAGTCAGGAGCGAGGGCTATAATTACATCATTCTCCAAAGCACTTACTATATCCGCTGTTTGTCCATATAATTCTATATTGCTGCGAGGAGACCAAATTAGTGATGCGCCCTTTTCGCTCATCGTTCTAAACTGATTTGACTCCAAAGCCGTGCCGTGAATGATTACTGTCTTGGCAGACAGTAAGCCTTGAACATTTAAGTTTTCAAATTCTTTTAAAGAAGATTCATCAATACCTTCAGCTAAGTGAATGAAGAAAGCTTCAGAACGATCATCAAGCAAAAATCTTTGAATCTTACCAACATCGGTTGGAAAATTAACAGAGTTATTGATGTGACTACTATCCCGCTCAAAAAGATCGTAGAAACCACTATTATGATCCAGGTTCCGAACAAGACCCCCAATGCAAGAATTTGGTGCTGTTGCTAAAATCGATGTTGTCCCTCCTATTAGAGCCCGAACTTCTCCATAAGTATTCATATCGCAAAAATAACGTGATCTAAGATTTGCGAATGGATCACGGACATTTTCCTTGTATTCATCATCAACACGCCATTCATATCGATTAGAGAATAATTGACTTGGTTGCCAACGTGGAAATACGTTGTAAGAAACATGATTATGCAAGTCTATCAACCCTGGAAAGATAATACCTTGCGTATCGAGTTCTATAGCACCCGAAATATTTGGTCTCTTAGATGAGACACTCCGGATCATTCCATTCTCAACAACAACCCACCCAGATTCGATAATCTCGTCGGGAGTAACAATAGTGCCTTTTAATACAATTGGAGTCTTGTATTGAACCGGGATGTTAAAAAGAACGCAAGCACTCACTCCTAAGACAAGTAGCATAATACAAATCATAAGCCATATTTTGAGTTTAAGTTTTCTCATTTTTATCCCTCCAAATTGGCAAAAACATCAACATCAACATTATCAGGATTGTTTCTTGAATATTAGCACAATAACCGCTTAACAGCAAAAATATAACGTTATATCTCAACATTTTACTAAAGCCCTGAATGAAGAGGGACGGAGGATTATTTCAGGACGTAAATAAAAGCAGGTTGTATGAATTCATACTTGTTTATGTGCGTACGCTAATTTACCTATAAGAAAAATATTCTATTTTTATGAATTATCGGCTCCGAAATAGTTTTTGTGTTCTTTTTTGCATTATGAACCTGGGAAAGTTCCGAAAATATATACGGTCAATCCAGTACCTCTTTTAAATCTGTAGCATTAGTAATTGTTTCAAGTACCAATCTGTCCAGCCCTGCCTGGTGTTGATTCCTGCAAAAATTTCTTGAAAAGTGAAAGATAGTATTATTTTATGCAAAAATGAAAGGAAATAAAGCGGGACACGAACAGTAGTTCGCAGCTTCAATTATGCTCATATAATAAGCCAACTGTAAATAATCAGCACTCTGTCACAAAATCCAATTGTTCCTTATTAAGAATTTCAGACAATTAAAAGAAGTCAAAAAAAGAAACGCAAAAATTAAAACTTGCACAAACTTGTAAAAAGTGACTGGCACCGCACTACGGAAGTCTTCACGTTAGTCGCCGTACGGTTTCATAACTGAGAGAGAGAAATCCGGCAATATCCTTACGCCGATATCCGGCATCATATGCGGCGGCAATAAAAAGCTTGCGCTGCTCCTTAGCAGCAGCATTGGAAAAACCGGAACGGATCATTTTCATAATTGATTCAGGCAGATCTCTACTTTCCAGAAGATACTGTAGATACTCGGGAGTAAGCCTGCTCTCTTTCTCCTGAATCTCTTCCCGGCTGATTAGCTTCGGCGAATCCTCTTCAATATAAGCGGTATACCGTTTCCGCGCTTCGACGGGATCTTTCCCGAAATAAGAGAGGACTTTTCCCTTGTCTACGGGAGTTGAAAGATTGTTGCGTATGGCAGGGTGTGCGCTCCAGCGGTACTCGGCAGGATACTTTACCATTCCGGCCTGCACGGGATTGTAGGCCAGATACCGCAGCAGGCGGAAAAGATGCTGATCATCAAGAATGAGTTTTCCTGTGTAACGGCTGCCATAGAGGGTTCCTACCTGAGAGCAGCGTTTATTGTAGTAGCGGGTATAACTCAGATTCAGATGATACATAATCTTAGAGACAGGTGCACTCGGTGAGGCTATTCCGGTCTGAAGAATCAGGTGGTAGTGATTATCCATTAATACATGATAGAAAAGAGAAAAATCGAGAGATTCCTGTAGTTCGGTGAGTATTGTCATAAAGCGGTATTTATCACGGGTCTCAGAGAAGATATAGTTTTTATTATTTCCCCGCTGAATAAGATGATATATTCCACCCGGCACGAGTTCCCGTGGCTTTCGTCCCATCACGTGTCTCCTGTATAGTGCCATTTGCCATCACCGCGATAAAATAGTATGGCATCAAGCTCAAGTTCTGCCACCTGCTCTTCCATTTCCGGCAGTGTAGTGTGAAATACGGCAGCAAGGTCACAGGTTGAGAGCGGGGTCTTCTGCAGTTTTTGAATAAGCGGTCTGTTATCTAATTCTTTGCATAAACCGATATTCTTGTTATGTATAGATTCATTAGCAGAAATATGTATGGGATCACAATTTTCGGGAATATAGGGTAATGCACCATCGCGAAATAGCTGGTTTACTCCATATGCATCCGGTGAAAATAGATTTCGCGGAACCGCATAGATTGGTTTACTGATTTTTCGGGCATACGATGCGGTAGAGAGTGTGCCGCCAAGCTGTTTGGCTTCAATGATTATCAGGGTATCAACCCAATTACAGAGAAGCTCGTTTCGTTTAATATAGTGATATTTTCGGGGACTATATCCTGCTGGATACGAGCTGATAAGGCATCCATTCCCGGCTATTTTATTCATCAGTTCAATTCGGTCAGCGGGATAGCATCTATCTAATCCGTGCGGTAAAAATGCATAGGTTACGTTTCCATCTCTGAGAGCGGCGCTGTGTGCAGCGGCATCTATTCCTGCAGAGAGTCCACTGGCAATAATCCAATCCCGGCTGCCGTAATCCCGGCAAACCCGTTGTACTGCTTCTCGGCCGTAATGGGTAGTTTGCCGGGATCCGATAACACCCACAACGGGCACGGTAAGCGGCTGTAGTTTCCCTTTATAGAAAAGAACGATTGGCTGTAAAGGGAATATGCGAGAAGCTGCTTTTTTTGCTGTATAATCAGGATGTTTTATACGATATCTGGAATCCATGCAAGTCAGGGTTTTAATACCCAGATGTGCATGATTCTGTAGCAGGGTATTTGCCGGTTTAAGATCATAGGAGAGCATAAGTGTATTGCTTTTCAACCGTTTTAGTTGTGATGAAAGCTCCTGTCTGGATGCGGTATAGAGAGTTTGCGGGTCTCCATATTGATAGAGAAGCGCATGCTGGATACTCAGGCTTATTCCTGCATGAAATGCGAGCCAGAGATAGTAGATTTCCATTTACTACACCAGGTAGGTTTGGTGTTCTTTGTCCAGATCTCTTGCCATAAGGCTGCGGATTATTTGGGATTTACCGATCTCTTTTTCCTCATTCAAATCGGCAAAGGTCCGGGCAAGCCGTAAGATTTTATCGTAGGTTCGAGCACTGAACTGATGCTTTTCAAATGCTTTTAGCAGCAGCTTCTGGGGTTCGGAAGTGAGGCTGCAGAATTCTTTCAGATGTGCAGTCTGCATACCGGCATTAGATGTAATGCCAGAGCATCTTGTAAATCTTTTTCGCTGAATTTGACGGGATTTTTCGACTTGCTCTTTTAGTTCCCGGGAACTTACGGTTCTATTCATGCATTCATGATTAGTAAAATCTATCGTTCCCATGTACTTTTGAATATCTATACGGTCAAGAATCGGTCCTGATATACGCTGGCGGTACCGTTTAATTTCGAAAGGAGTGCACTGACAGGATTTACTCCCATGCCGTCCGCAGGGGCAAGGGTTCATGGCAGCAGCAAGTAAAAAATCGGCTGGATAACGATTTGTCTGTTTTACACGGGAAATAGTAATCATTTTATCTTCCAATGGTTGACGCAGGGACTCAAGAGCTCTGCGGCTGTATTCCGGCAGTTCATCCAGGAACAGGATACCGCGATGGGCCAGCGTTATTTCTCCCGGACGGGCTTGTACTCCCCCGCCGATTAGGGCATTGGTTGAGACGTTATAGTGGGGTGCTCGAAAGGGTCTTTTATCGATAAGGTGGTTGGTATGCAGGAGTCCTGCAGCACTATAGATTGCGGTAACTTCCAGAATCTCTTCATCACTTAAATCCGGCATGATGGTGGGAAGCCGTTTTGCGATCATGGATTTTCCACATCCGGGCGCTCCTACCATTAAGAGGTTATGATTTCCGGCAACTGCGGCGGTAATATAGGGCATGATCTCAGCGTGTCCTTTTACATCGGAAAAATCGAGCACATTCGGTATTCGATCAGTTTTAGGCGGAGCCTTTTTACAGGGGAGTCTATGGAGGCGTTTCTCCAGAAAGGCTATCACTTCATTGAGGGTAGAAAAGAGGTATATATCGAGACCTTTCACCAGTGTGGCTTCGGCCATGCAGTCATTTGGCAACATTACTTTGGTATAGCCGCGCCGTTTTGCTTCTATCAGCATCGGCAGGGCACCAGAGAATCCGCGCAGGTTTCCAGTGGTACTTATTTCTCCCAGTATTATGTATGCGGTAAATTCGCTACTTTCCGGCACAACTTGTCCGGATTCAATAAGCAGTCCGATTATCATGGCAAGATCAAAATATGTGCCGCTTTTCTTTTTTTCTGAGGGTGATAGGTTGATGATTATTTTCTTTTGTGGAAATTCATAATCATACAGGCTAATACAAGCTTCAATACGATCTTTTGCCTCTTTTACTGCGGCATCACCAAGTCCCACTATGCTGGTTGCGGCTATTCCGCTGCAAATTGCAACTTCCACATCTACCGGATAGCCTTCTAGTCCCTGTATACCGATACTCTTTATCACTACTGCCACCTGCAGCCTCCTCCACCATGTTGCTTTTCCACACTCTCTTACTAGTAATAACTGCGAAATCAGAGGAAAATATTCAATTTTTGAAATATTTTTTATAAAAAGTATTTTTACACTAACATATTGTTCAATTCTTTCTCACCAATCGTGATTCCCGATTCTTGTGTTCTTTCTGTAACCGTCACCACCGCTTTGACAACAATCCTCCAAGATGTTATATTTGTATTACGTTTAATACAACCAAAATATAAGGAGAAACTGCATGGTTACGGTGAGATTACCTCATGAATTAGAGACAGAGCTCAACACGCTAGTTGCTGAAACGGGAAGGACAAAGAGCTTCTATCTTACAGAAGCTCTGAAGTACTATTTAGAAGATATGCAAGATAGATTTGAATTGGAAAAGGCTATCAAGGATTTTTATAATGGGAATCAAAAAACTTTCTCCTCTGAAGAGCTGCGAGCGGAATTTGGCTTATGACCTGGACTATACGTTATACTGAGAATACAGCTGAACAATTGAAAAAAATGGATCGTCACAGCACAAAACAGATTCTTGATTATATGGACGAAATTGCAAAATTGGAAAATCCTTTTACCAGAGGCCATGGACTCGTAAAAAATAGAAAAGGTACTTGGCGTTACAGGGTTTCTGATATGCGTATATTATGCGAAATCCGTGATCTGGAATTGATAATTCATGTTGTGTCAGTTGGGCACAAACGAGATGTGTATCGATAGTAGTACGAGGTTCTTCTGTTTCGAAAACAGTTTACTCCCTGCACAAGACATTCAGGAAACAGTTGAATTCTCTTATCATTATTGCCTATTCCAACTGTAAATAATCGGTATTCTGTCAAAACCCAATTCATAAAATATCAGTATATCAGACAATTCAAATAGTACAAAAAATAACTATCATCGAATTCAATTATTTCTTCTCTAATCCCAGTTTCCCCTTCTTGTGTACTTCAGTGCAATCGGTACCAGGTACAAAAGTCCGTCCTGCCCACCCCTTCATTTTCTTATTCCATTACCCAAAACAATTTACTAACCCCCTTTCACAGAAAATCTGCCTTTTTGTGCAATCGGTGCCTGGCACTGCAATCCTGTTGATTGTACATGTAAAAGATGTACAATCAACTTATGAAGTTTGAATGGAATCCTGAGAAAAACGAATGGCTAAAAAAAGAAAGAAATATTTCTTTTGAACAAATAATTTTTCATCTATCAAAAGGTAACATATGGAAAACATCGGATCATCCAGACCAAATTAAGTATCCTGGTCAAAAAATATACTTTGTACTTATTGAGAACTATGTATTTCTGGTTCTATATATAATTGAAAAAGAATATTTTTTTTTGAAAACAATTGTTCCAAGCAGAAAAGCAACCAAATTATATAAAGAAGAAACGGAGAGCTAAAATGAAATACGATAAAGAAGAGAAATATATCCTTGATGTACTGGAGAATGGAAATATAGAGCTTTCTACTCCGTCCAAAGAAGAAATTGAGTCAATTAAGGAAGCTGCAAATAATACTTTTAAAAAAGACAAACGAATAACTATCCGTCTGTATGATCATGACTTTACTGGTATACAGAAAAAAGCAATGGAAATGGGTATTCCATACCAAACACTTATTTCAGGTTTAATACACAGATATGTTGAAGGGGATGTAAAAATAAAAACAGGTTAGTCGTACAATCAACAATACAGACTTCAATCCAGCTTACCATTTATGGATGATAGAAGATTGGTGTTTTTTCTTTTATTGTCACCTCTTCATTCAGTCCTGCTGTGCTTACATAATAACCCCGCCCAGAATGTTCGGCTCCGTCCCTTTATATATCGGAATTTGGGGCGGACCACGGTAAACCGTTGCCAAATATAAAACTGCTGTTAATATGTCAGGAATAGACGCTTCCGGGAGACACCCCTGAATTCTCTCAGCTCTATTGTCTAGCCTAAAACTATAAATAATGTTGATTTTGTCAGTATGCTCAAAACCTGATTCATGCATTATCAGTATATCAGATAATATAAAGAGCACAAAAAAAATCTCATTCCAGCTATACTTCCACCGAAAATGTGTTTTTTTGTGGAATCGGTACCCCTCCCGGACATCAGCGTACATGTCATACCAAACCCAATTTCCGCTGCTTGTGTACTTTTATGCATTCGGTGCCAGGCACCCAAGTCCGCTATATGTTAAAGCGAC
>JABMQR010000124.1 GCA_013202335.1 Bacteroidota bacterium | reverse complement strand
GATCTGGACTTACGGTGGAGACCTTGGAGATTATGCAACCGGACAGGTTGATGGAATTCTGAATACTCCTGAATCAGCTGAAGGTATCGAGATGTACAAGAAACTATTTCAGTATGTACCACCAGCATTTAATGAT
The DNA here is from genome assembly GCA_013202335.1 of Bacteroidota bacterium. The sequence continues at coordinate 4,678 of JABMQR010000124.1, read as the reverse complement.
GCCTTTTTCGTAAAAGCAAATGACGCTTTTACTGCTGGTATAGTTCCAATGACCTGTAACTTTTATGCATTCCTACCTGCTCTCGCAAATAATGCAACCAACCCTTATGCTGACGGCACCGGCTATTTTGCCTGTCCTCCACAGAAAGGTGCAGATGGAGTTGTGAGACAATACTCAGCACTCGGCGGCCAGGGAGCCAGTGTAATTTCCTATTCTAAGAAACAAGACCTTTCTATGCAGTGGCTTGAATGGTTTATTAGAGATGATGTTCAGATGAAATGGGCAAGTCTTGGTGGATATTCCTGTTCAACAACAGTTCTTGATTCTGACACATTCCTTAATGCAGCACCTTACAATCCCGCATTTGCAGAGTCTCTCAGTATAATGAAAGACTTCTGGAGTCATCCGGATTATGGTGAGTTAATGGAAATTTTCTCAAGAACTATCGGCAGCTATATAATTCGTGGTCAGGGAACTGCTGAATCAGCACTTCAGGACTGTACCGACGAATGGGACGCAGTTATTAATTAATTTCTGATTATTAAGACTCTAACCCGGCTGCGTGTATAGCGCAGCCGGGTTTATTGAAGAAAATTCCCCGGGAACCGGGAGTCTGTCGGATCTGGTGTCTGGACTAAAATTCATAGAATTTTAGTCCAGACATTGGCGTATGAGATGGTAAAATCCTTAATCAAGAGTGTACTTGTTCTGATCTTTACCCCCCAATAATTAATCAGCGGACTCCTAAGCTTATTTCATGCTGAGGTTCTTTAAAAGTCTATTTTTGAAATTGGCTCAGATTACAATTTATCAACTAGGTATGGTTTTTATGAAAAAGAAAAACAGTATTCAACCTTCAGGCCCGTTAAAGAGGCAGATGAGCGATATGGCCTTTGTGCGTATTTGTATTCTCCCTACAATCATTTTATTGATTGTGGTGAATATATTCCCGCTGCTGTACTCTCTTGTCCTCAGTTTTACTGAATATTCGGCCAGGAAGTCCTTTGCACCAATATTTATTGGAAACAAAAATTACGGTGCTTTACTTACAGACCCTACTGTATGGGTCCGATTTATTACAACGGCCAAGTATGTAGTTATGTCAGTATCGGGAGAAATGGTTATCGGTTTTGGAATTGCACTTCTACTGCAGGAGAAATTCAGGGGAAGAGGGATTCTTCAAACTCTGCTTGTTCTCCCAATGACCATGTCTCCGGTTATCGTAGGACTTATGTGGAAACTTTTCATGGATCCGAACTGGGGAATGTTCAATTATCTGCTCGGACTTGGACGGGTTGACTGGGCATCAGACCCGAATATCAATATTTACGCTCTTGTTATTGCGGATGTCTGGATGTGGACTCCGTTTGTCATGCTTCTATCCATAGCTGGTTTATCAGCTGTTCCTAAATCACTCTATGAGGCAGCCGAAGTGGACAGAGCCTCATGGTGGTTTAAATTTACCAGAATTACCCTTCCCATGGTTTCACCGCTGCTGATGATTGCCCTTATTTTCAGGGTTATGGAGGCCTTTAAAGTGTTTGATGTGCCTATGGGAATCTCAGGAACGGGTTCTTCCGCTCCTCCTCTTATTGCAATGAAGCTCTATAAGGATACTTTTCTTACCTGGAAAACAGGGTATGGGTCTGCTCTCGGTTATATTGTTCTGTTAATAGTGGTCGCTATAACATCAATATTTGTTAAATATCTGAATAAGGCAAAACAGGAGGGCTGATATGGCAGAAATTCGACAGGATAAAGGGGTACGGCATTATATTGTAATAGTTGTACTTATACTTATTACCATAATTATGATGATACCTCTTTTTTATATAGTAAATACCTCTTTTAGACCCTGGGCGCAGATAAAAGAGTATCCACCGAAACTCATCTACAAACCCAGTATTGGAAGTTATATTCGTGTTTTTACCGCAAGAACGGTGTATGCCCCCGGTAAAGCGCCAACTGAAGAAGAACTGGCAGATATGAAGTGGTATGAGAGACTTGTGTACGAAGATACTAACGAAGAAGTAGTTCGTCGTGGTGACCTTCCAAAGCGGTACCTGAACAGCTTGATTATTTCTATTTCAACAACACTGCTTACTATCATTCTCGGTACAATTGCAGCTTATGGATTTTCCCGCTTTAAAGTGAAGGGGGAGGGTAACTGGCTGTTCTTTATTCTCAGTACCCGAATGCTCCCTCCTGTTATAGTTGTTATTCCGGTTTTTCTTATGTACAGAACGATTGGTCTTAATGATTCACATATTGGGCTAATCCTTCTCTATACCGCATTCAATGTCTCTTTTGCTGTTTGGGTTTTAAAGGGTTTTATTGATGAAATACCCCGTGAATATGAAGAGGCGGCGATGGTTGACGGTTATACCCGTTGGGAAACCTTCAGGAAAGTAGTTCTTCCACAGAGTGTTACCGGAATAGCTGCAACAGCAGTTTTTGTATTTATCTTTTCATGGAACGAGTATGCCTTTGCATTCCTCCTGACCAGAAATACAGCTCAGACAGTTCCTGCCTGGCTGCCCTATCAGATGGGTGTTCTCGGTTATGACTGGGGAGCTGCAGCAGCTGGTTCTGTACTCTTTCTGCTGCCTGCTATGATCTTAACCATATTACTGCGAAAGCATCTTGTAAGAGGGATTTCTTTCGGCGCAGTAAGGAAATAGGAGAAGCTTATGTCAACAGCATTTTGGATCGCCATAGGATTTTACATAGTTTCTATAGTCTTGTTAAAAATTGTTTTCAAGGTGAGAAGAAAGTATCTTCTTACAATGGCCTTGTGGAGTATGCTTGCAGGTATTATATTTCTCTGTCAGCCTGTTTCAGCTTTTCTTTTTCACTATGGTATAGCTGTACTTTTTTACGGCCTGCTGTGGTGGAATATTGCAAATAATTTAAAACCGGAGAAAACCGTAGAACAATAGAGGAGAGACTGGATATGGGTATAAAGTATGGAATGAACACCTTGCTGTTTGAAGCAAGATTTACCAATGAAGCAGTAAAAAAATTCCCGAGATACAGGGAGATTGGGTTTGATGGTGTTGAACTTGCCATTCAGGAAAAGGGAGATATTGATACAGCTTTCATTAATGAGAAACTCTCTGAAAATAATTTGGTATGTGGAAGTCTCTGTGCTCTTATGGGAGCAGGAACTGATCTCAGGGGTCCCTCTCAGAGTGCTGTAGACGGTGGAAAACAATATATAAAGGATTTAGTAGATACCGCCGTTGAACTTAGTGCCGAAGTTGTTGTTGGACCACTCTATTCAGCTGTAGGACGTGCAGAGATGGTGGAGGCAGCACAGAGAAAGAAAGACTGGGTATTGGTTAAGGAGAGTTTGAAAGAGTTGTGCATATACGCTGAGGATAAGGGGATTTATCTTGCACTGGAACCCCTGAATCGCTTTGAAACCGATTTTATGAACATCTGTTCCGATGCGTTGAAGATGATTGATGAGGTGGGAAGTCCCATGCTTAAAATTCATCTTGATACATTTCATATGGCTATAGAGGAAAAAAGTTCTGCCGATGCCATCCGGTCAGCAGGAGATCTACTCTATCTTCTTCATGCCAGCGAAAATGACAGAGGCGCTCCGGGAACCGGGCAGGTCGACTGGAAGGGAGTTGCACAGGCATTAAAGGATACATCTTATGATCGATGGGTGGTTATTGAATCTTTCACTCCGGAAGTTGAGATAATTGCACGTGCTGCTTCAATATGGCGGCAGACAGAGAAGGATGGTTATGCACTGGCGGAAAAGGGATTGAAATATCTTAAAACTCTTTTTGCCGGCTTATAAAGATATAAGTAAGAGTTCCAAAGCTTTAAAAAATAATTCAAACAGTAGAGGTTGAGCAGCATGGCTGATATAGTTTTAAAGAATGTATATAAAAAATTTGGAGATTTCACCGCAGTAAAAGATTTGAATCTGGAAATAAGGGACAAGGAATTCCTTGTTCTTTTAGGTCCATCCGGCTGTGGAAAAACTACCACATTACGAATGATTTCCGGGCTGGAACTTCCAACCGAGGGTAGTATTTTTCTTGATAATATTGATGTAACCCAATTTAGGGCATCAAAACGGGATATTGCTTTTGTGTTCCAATTATTTGCCCTGTATCCGCATTTATCCGCCTATCAGAATATAGCATTTCCGTTAAAGACGCAGGGTGTGGATAAAGCAACAATCACCAGTGAGGTTCACAGAATAGCAAAACTCCTCCAGATTGAACACATTCTAAAGAAAAAACCAAAACAACTTTCCGGTGGAGATTTACAGAGAGTGGCATTAGGACGTGGATTAATACGAAAACCCAAGGCGATGCTGCTTGATGAACCAATAGGTACTCTGGATGCAAAATTCAGGGAGGAGATGAGAACTGAGCTGAAGGAACTGCATATCGATTCCGGTTCCACCACGGTCTATGTAACTCATGATCAGGTGGAGGCTATGGATATGGGAGACAGAATTGCCGTTATGAATCATTCTGTACTTCTGCAGATTGGTGAACCGCATGATATCTATTCAAATCCAAGGAATTTATTTGTTGCACAGTTTATCGGCAGCCCGGGTATGAATTTCCTTGAGATGGAAACAGCAGGTGATAACGGATCAGCAAATCTTACCTATATAGGTGATGGTTCCTCCATAGTACTTCCTGAT
>JABMQR010000123.1 GCA_013202335.1 Bacteroidota bacterium | reverse complement strand
TTCTTTTAGTTCTTCAATATTCTTACCAAACAGAGATTCCTTTTCCATAATAGTATTTTGCATTACCTTATTACCTCACCTTTTCTTCCTTCTTCCTATTTACTACATATTTACTTCATACTTCAATACTTACCTCATCAGCTCAACTCTGCGGTTAGTTTTTTCAGCCCTGTAGTAATTTTTCCGGGATTTTTGGTTTTACGTAACAGGATTCACCTTCAGATCAATATCTTCAGCAACTTCACGCATTCCCATAATTGTATCAGTTATTAATTCTGATAGTTCGATATTTAATAATTCAGCTCCTTTTTCAATTACCTCCCGGTTTACTCCTGCTGCAAACCGCTTATCTTTCCATTTCTTTTTTACCGATTTTGCCTTCATATCAAGAACGCTGCGTGATGGCCTTACAAGAGCAGATGTTACAACTAATCCTGTAAGCTCATCAATAGCATATAATGTTTTTTCCATCAGGCTTTTAGGCTCAACATCGGTTACAATTTGCCAGCCATGGCTTAATATTGCACGTATCAATTCCTCCGGCCACTTGTTTTCTCTAAGTATCTCTTCAGTTTTTTGGCAATGCAAATCAGGGAACTTTTCATAATCCAGGTCATGCACCAATCCTACTAAACCCCATTTTTTTTCATCTTCACCAAACTTTTTTGCCATATATTGCATTACGCCTTCTACAGCCAGTGCATGTTTTGTAAGACTCTCAGATTCATTATACTTTTTAAAAAGCATCCAGGCTTCATCTCTTGTAGGTATTTTTTCTTCCATATTTATAAAGTATTTATTGTTTTAGAATCCGGTAAACCACAACATTTTCATCAACATGGATAGTGATAAGGTAAGGTCCCGGAATCAAAGTATTTATTGGTATGTCTACGGTTTGAAATCCCTCCTGAACATAATAAGTTTTTTCCAATATTACCTGCCCGGTGAGATTCATTATTCGCACTAGAAATTCTCCTTCATCAGTTGTTTTAACCGAAAGATTGAGGAAATCTCTCGCCGGATTTGGAAATAAACTTATTTCTGTAAGCCAACCTAATGGGACCTGCCTAAGACTGGTATGGTGGTCAATTGTAATAAATACAGAGTCGTTAGAGTAGATAGTATCTTTGTCCAATTGTGTGTAGCTTGAAATCGTATATGATTGGAAATCAGAAAAATCGGCTGTTGAAGAAAATGTAAAAAGAATACTGTCACCTGCATTAATAAACGTATTAACAAAACCGCCGGTCAGGATAGAATCATTTATTGAATAAAACACCGGGAATCCTGACACAGTTATTGTTCCCATATTACCAATCCATATACTAACCGGTTCTTCATTTGAATAATATGTTTTCTGCACCGGTGAAACAAAAGATAATACACCAACATCAATGGTCGGTATATTTTCAACTATTACTGTTAGGGTATCATTTCCACGGAAATCATCCCCGGAAAGATTTGTGAAGATTTCAAACCTGTATTCTTTGAACAGTGAAAGATCGGCAGGAATTGAAAATGTATGTAGCAGGGAGCTGTAAGGGTCTAAAACAGAGCGTATTGTGTCAATAACTTTATTTACACCATCAACCTTATATCCTACATATAAAGAGTCAACATGTTCTGAACTAAAGTTCTTTATTTCCACAATAACGTTTTCACTATTGGTAAGGTTCAGACCTGATACCGGGGCTATCAGTTTGCTAGGACCGATATTGAATTTTGTAAATGTATAATCGGGGAAGACAATAAAGTCGATCAATGCTTTGTCTTCTCCGTTGCTTAATGATCCGTCTTTCTTATAGATCCACTGAAGAGTATGATCTCCAATGGAAAGTGGATATTCCTGAAGTGCCCAGTTACTCATGCCTGACCACGCTCCAATAAGGACAGAATCAATATAAAATCTCAAATAATCGTAATTATTTTCAGATGAGATCTTCCTGTAAAACGAGATAGTATCATCATCAGCAAATATTTCAAGTGACATGGATAGTTCCGATTGCTGGTTATGACTGATAGAACCTGATTGTGCTGTGAAATGTCCTTCATAGGGATTAGAAGAGACAATTGTCCATGGATACAAACTGTCGTTTTTCCAGTTGTACTGATTAAAATCACCGCTTTCGAAACTTTCATATATTAGTCCTATGGGAAGATTGAATGAATCTTTGGCTGAATAATTATCTGAACCGGTACTAATATTGAAATGTGC
>JABMQR010000122.1 GCA_013202335.1 Bacteroidota bacterium | reverse complement strand
GTATTACCGGCAACAGTTTTTGCAGGAAGCTTTCTTGGACTTAAAGTGGGTGCCGCTGCAACTTTAAATGAAGAGATTAATTTGAACAATCTTGAAGAAACAGATTTAAGTGAAATTGGGCTTGATAGTTTCTCCTTTGGTGCAGATATTCGATTTAACATAACAATTGTTGAATTATCAGCCCTGATTCAGGGGCAGTTTTTGAAAGGCGCTGATGCAAATATGGCTTTAGTCCCAGAACCCCTTCGAGATATAGCACCAGGACCATTCACTTATAATGAGGATGTAGTATTTCTTTATGGACAGGTTGGACTTGGACTTGGTATTGATCTGTTGGGTCTGGTTAATCTCGGAGTAACCGTTGGACCTGAACTCGGTATATATGCATCTGAATCTGTTCAGGTGCCGACAGTAAATTTTGATGATTTTAAAAAATTCCCACTGAAGGTTAGAGCTAATATTGGTGTAAATCTGGGCGGAATCTCTGTTGGCGGTTTTCTCATAGTTGATCCTAATGTAACAATTGGAGAAGTTCTTGATGAAGAATTTGATTGGCAGGCAATTGCAACTATACCAGCAACTGCAACAGCAGGTTTGTCAGTACTAGTTTCACTATTCTAATTTAGTTCACATTCTTGATAAGAAAATAGCTGTCCCTATCTGGGGGCGGTTATTTTTTGCTATTACATCCAATCTGCTTTTAGGGACTTGAATAATTCCTTCATTTTCTGATATATTCCATCAAACCAAAAAAAGGAACAGTATGTTTTTATCTACAAAACAGAGATATTGCAGGACTAATGTAATCGCTGAAAACGCGGATGCAGCATTATTGATTCCTGTGGAATTAATGCTTCCTATTATAACTATTATTGTCTATTGAAACCGGTATTTTTGATACCGGTTTTTTTTAGGCCTGAATGTAAAACAGAATCAGGAGGAACAGATGGGAGACATTTTCAGAGGGAAAAGTTTGGCCGTTATCAACGACCTGTCAAATGATGAACGGTTGTATCTTTTCCGGAAAGCACGAGAGTTGAAAGAGGCTATGACAAGAGGAGATTTACCGGTAATTGATTCATTTAGAATCAATAATCCGAATGTGGGTCTGTATGAAGTATTTTTGGAAGATAGTACCCGTACGAGAGAATCTTTCAAAAATGCAGCGAAGTTCCATAATGTGAAAGTCTCATCTTTGAATACAGACAGCTCATCATTTAATAAAGGAGAAAGTTATTCAGATACCTTCAATACACTGACTGGTTATGATAACAATCTGTTTATTATAAGAAGTAAACTCGAAGGAGTTTGCCGGTGGCTTGAGATTTCCGCAGCCGAATATGCAGATCGTAACAATCTCCCATTTTCCCCATCCTTCATTAATGCAGGTGATGGTAAACATGAACATCCTACCCAGGAACTTCTTGATGAATTTACTTTTATGGAAGACAATAATTGGGCGACAGATTCAATTCATATTGCTCTCGTCGGAGACCTGTTTCATGGAAGAACAGTTCATTCCAAAGCTGATGGGCTAACCACCTTCAAATCAGTTACTGTTGACTTGATCGCCCCGGAAGAACTTGCGCTGCCGGCTGACTATGTGAAAAAAATGGAAACTAACGGCTTTACCGTCAGAGAGTTTTCTTCCATAGGTGAATATCTTGCACAGAAAAATATAGCAGATAAATGGTACTTTACCCGTCCTCAGCTTGAGAGAATGGGTGATCGTGTATTACAGAAACAACATGAACTCAGAAAAGCGATCACATTTTCTAAAGAGTTCCTTGAACAATTGAAACCTGGTACTAAATTTTACCACCCGCTCCCCAGAAATAAGCTGTACCCGGTCATACCGACTTATCTGGACAATACTCCGTTAAATGGCTGGGAACGGCAATCTGCTAATGGAATGATTGTCAGAATTATTCTTCTCGGCATGTTCAGCGGACATCTCGGTGGTGATTGTGCGGCAAAACTATCGGGAACAGCTGCAGTAGAACCAGCACACTTTGTAGAACAAATCAGTGTTACAACAGCAGATACAACTATGGAGAGTAAAGAGAAACATTATTCTGAGGGAGTTCGGCCTATATCTGATGGAATTGTGATTGATCACATCTGTAAGGGTGACAGCTCTAGTGAAATCAGACAGCATATGACCCAGATTGTTTCTCTTCTTGGTCTTCATGGGAAAGGTGGCGAGTGGGTATCCACATCAAAAAAGAGTGAGGATATCTTTAAAGGAATTATTTTCAGACCCGGCCATGAGGGATTGAATATCAGTGATATGAAGCGGCTGGCTGCAGTCTCTCCGGGGTGCACCATCAATATTATAAAAGAAGGGGCAATACAGGAAAAATACCGACTGCATCTGCCGCCAAAAATTTATAATCTTCAGGGGCTGTCCTGCAGTAATCCTGCTTGTATTTCACATCCGGATCATCATGAGTTAGTACCGGCACGCTTCAATAAGACTGCTGAAGGACTTCTGTCATGTGAGTATTGCGGTAAATCTCATACATTTAAAGAGATTTGGAAATAGGTTGATCAATCCACCTATTAGTAAAGTTTTCTGAAGTTATATAATTACTTCAGAAAACTTCAAAAGGCAATTATAAAAATCGAAGGTTTTTATAATTGCCTCAGGAGAGGATTATATGGAAATTATGAAATTGATTGAAGAGATTCAGAATACTCATGGAAGAAGTATTGCGAGAGCTGCTTTTGAACTCTCAGCAATAAAATTACAGACAGAAAATCCTTTCCAGTGGGCCTCCGGTTACCGGATGCCGATATATAATGATAACAGACAATTCCTGCGAAGCCATGATGCCAGAAAATTAATTGCACAGGCATTCAAAGAACTTATTGCAG
>JABMQR010000121.1 GCA_013202335.1 Bacteroidota bacterium | reverse complement strand
CTTAATTAGTGGTACGAAGTGTGGTGTTGATGTGAAAATATTATTTACCTATGCATTTTCATAAAGAAATAATACTTTACATTGCAAAATATCTGAAATATCAGGTTGTAAACAGTGAAGCTATTATTTTAATACTTGGTTTTATGAAAACACCACACTTCGTACCACTAGTTGTTGCTTACCTGTATTTATAGAAAATGTATTGATTTTACTTTTTTTGATTTTGAAAATATATTCATTTATAGATCAACGGGTGGTATACTGATTATAGTGGAACGAAGATTGGGGATATAATCGTTGTTGAAAATTTGTATAAAGTTTTCTGGTCAGGAGTTACGATACTAACTTTTCAACATTACTGCATCTTATTTTTTCCTGGTTCCATAAGCTAAAGTTGGAAAAGTAATTAACTGCTTGTTTGTCCCCAATGTACGTATCACTACAGGAGGACACCCTCTTATGGATACAATTAGAAGTATAAAATCAGTCTTTACCAATAAACCAGTAATTGAAGGAGCCGGAGTCCATCTCCGCAGAGTCTTCGGCTACCATGAAACACCCCAATTTGACCCATTCCTGCTTCTGGATGATTTTCACTCTTCAGAACCGGAAAAATATATACAAGGATTTCCCTGGCATCCGCATCGGGGAATTGAAACCATAACCTACGTGATTAAAGGAACCGTGGAGCACGGTGACAGTATGGGCAACAGTGGAACCATACAATCAGGTGATGTCCAATGGATGACTGCCGGAAATGGAATAATACATCAGGAAATGCCGGATGGCGATGAACAGGGGCTGCTTTGGGGATTGCAGCTTTGGGCAAATCTTCCCGCCTCACATAAGATGATGCCGCCCCGTTATCAGGAAATTGTCAGCAGTGATATTCCGGTTCATTCTAATGCTGAAGGTTCTGAGATCCGTGTAATTGCAGGAGAGTACCTGGGACATAAAGGACCTGTTACAGATATAATGATTGAGCCGGAGTATTTTGACATTTCATTATCCACTAACAGAGACTTTGTACATACGGTACCCTTATACCACACCTGTTTTATCTATATTCTTGAAGGTGAAATTACACTTGGAACTAAGACTGATACAATCTATACAACCGGACAAGTCCTTCTGCTAAACTATGGTGAAACCGTTCAGGCTGCAGCAAAAGAAAAAGGGGCAAGGTGTGTTTTTGCTTCTGGAAAACCTCTTGGTGAATCTATAGCCTGGCGTGGCCCTATTGTGATGAATACCCAGGAAGAAATTCGAAAAGCATTCAGCGATTTGGACCACGGAACATTCATAAAGAATAACAAAAATCAGAATTTATCATGATATAATACAGATTGTCGGAGGAACTACTGTTAGCATCCTGTTTTTCTAGATAATTCTAAAAACTATTTTCCTGAAAACAGGAAACTTTTCAGGAAGTCAGGGTCGCCTGGAGCAAGCTTATCCGGAGATTTTTGCATGTTTTTACCAAAAGGACAGACGGCAAGGCAAACTCCACAGTCTGTCCCCAATTCTTTCCAGGTTTTGTAACACCTTTCATGATTAATTGATGGTTTTACTGCATTCTCGGTTGAGGATAGAGGTGCAATGGCTGCTGATGGACACAGTTCTGCACATTTCCCACATGTTTTACAAAACTCCAACACATTGAAATCTTTTATCTCACTAGTTGCTAACGGGGCATCAGTTGTAACCGCCCCCAAACGAACTTTTGGGCCGAATTTTTTTGTCAGTAAAATACCCATCCACCCAATACTTCCCAATCCGGCTTCATCTGCAGCCAGAGGAAGAACCAACTGGCTTTCTCCATCTATATGACAAACAGCATAATATCCCATCTCACGAAGTGTATAACTAAGCACTAGCCCGATAACCGCTACCTGAATATACTTTTTCACCACTTCCATGCTTTCTTCAATTGCAGGAGCTTTATTCACTGCTTCTGCATCCATTTCAACAGCATATACAAAAGTGTTTGGGAGGACCTCCTCTGTGAGTTTTCCATAGTGTCTCCCACGCCCACGCCGTTCATACACAAACTGTAAGTCGGTAGGTACTGATCCTGACAGGACAGCTCCATAGGAAACAGCTGTATCCTGTAAGAAATGAGTTAATTCCTGAGGTGTCAGGGATGATTGGTTTTCCTTTTGAGGATTTTTCTGGACCACCGATTCAGCACCTGAGTATATACGTAAATCCCGGAGAAGTCCGAATCCACCATTAATGACAGCATTTTCCCGGATTCTGTCTGAGAATACGCCTTTAGGGTGATTTCTCAGTACCTTATCATTCTTTTCAAGTTCCGGATGCTCAGCATAATAGGTTGAATACTTCTCAGTACCAGGAGCTATTTCGAACATTCGTGAGAACATTGTATCACGTTCGTCAAATCGTTTATTCATGACATTATTGTACGTGATAAAATGCAATAGGGAAAGGGAGATTAGTATACGGTGCTACCTGGATTCCCGGAGAATTATACCAAGGAATACAGTTAACTCATTAAATATAAAAGAATTATAGTACTATTTCATTGAATTATATCACTTAACATGGTATAATTACACCAATGCAGGAGGT
>JABMQR010000120.1 GCA_013202335.1 Bacteroidota bacterium | reverse complement strand
CCTCCGACCCGACACTGATGATAACGGGTAATGCCGGAGGAGGAAAGGCAATGACACAATGGAGCCCTTACAGGGGCAACATGTACCACACCGGATATGGAAATTACAGGGAAACGGATCTGTGCAGGGGGTGTCAGGTAACTGGCATTCCTACTGCGACCGTTAGTAGCGCCAGCACGGATCTGAGAGGGTTGTGTGTTCAATCTCGTTATGGAACATATATGGTGGCACTCCCTGAGGAAACGGGGAGTAACAGAGAAAACAAACCTGTTCCTAAGACTGGAGAGGCGTACTTCTACTCGACCATTTTCATTATCTAGCGGTAACAAGAGCTTTTTCCACAAACGCACACATATTCAGAGGAGGGGTAGTAAGTTGTTTTTGGGTAGAGGTGACTCTTCAATTGCAGACAACCTGATTCCTTACACACTTTAAATCTTCAAATCCATTGCTTTTATAGTAATGTGTATTACAGTAATGCAGGTTATAAGGCACAATCGCGAAATGAAGCAGTAATCCGATCAAATATATTCTCCGGGATGCTGGCTTGCTGCGCCTTATCCGGCCAATGTGAGACAGCAGCTTCTACCTCATCATATATGCTGGTGATATCACCTTTAGCTATTGAGGCTTTATGGGCAAGACTTTTCACCTGATCCCAGGTGGGGAATCTCCCTTCGCCGGCTATCGTCATCGAGTGCTCACCCCTGATGCCCTCGGTAAATAACAAATCATATGCAGGTGATAATGACCACTCCTTTGTCTGAGCATCCAGCATGAAAGAGAAATTCTTTACATGATCATCTCTGTTGTGGGCAAGGATATTGAAGAGCATGCGGCGAAAAGCCTGCAGCACTTCCTGATGGTTTCGTGTCAGCAGAGAGGTGACGGTAAAATAATCCGCATAATCCGCCGAAGGGATGCGAAAATTCGATTGGATTAGATTGCCGAACGTATGGACGTGGAACCGGTTGTTCCCCTCACGGTCGAACCGTTTTATCCCAAAGAAACTATCACCCTCGACGGTCTTAAACAGCTGGGTAGCCGGCAGGGATATCCCCGCATCAGCGGCCATCAATGAGTAGGCATATTCCACGGATCCCTCATATTCATGATCGGTTGTCGGGAATTTTATCATCCACGGCTCATACTCTTCCGGTAGATCAGTATCATCCGAGATAATCTGATCAGTTAGAGGATTGAACCCTACCAGCACCTTTGGTCTTGCCCCGCCGGGTGACCCTCCATTTCGCTGCAGCTGTGGGAGCACATCTCTTGTTTTGCCCGAGAGAATATCCAGTGAATTCTGCGCAAGGTGGTGCAGGTTAAGTCCCGAAAGATCCGAATACTCACTTTCCACAGCAGGATGATACGTCAAAGTTCCCATCGTACGTGTACCCAACCAGAGAAGACGATCGAGGACACTGATTTCTGCCGGATTCAGGTTCTGAGATCTGAAATACCGATCCATCAGTAACAGCCCCCAGCCATCGGGTAATGAATCATCGAAAAGCCCGGGGAGCGGTCCGAACTGGAGATCCTTATGCTCGAACAGATCAGTCTCAAAGGGAAGTAGAAAAGGGGAGAGGTTTAAGCCGGTAAGGAGAAATTCAGGTTCATATTCAAAGAATATCCGGCCCCGATTCTCAGCCAGTTCTCCAATAACCAAAGATTCAGGGGGACTCAGCGAAAAGTGTACAGTCGCTTTTTTCATGACTCACAACCTCATTTATCGGGAACTGCATGGGGAGCCTTTCGCCCCCGTTTCCGTAGACTGCCGGCTGCACTCCTCTCGAGTTCAGCGATACTCTGTGCTGGCGGCGGGAGAAAAAGAGCACTGAACTCTTCTAATCGGGATAAAGCAAAGGCCAGCTTTATGACCAGTTCCAAAGAGGCCAGCCCCTTTGTCTCGAATCTTCTGAGAGAAGATACCGATACACCCGCTCTCATTGCCAGCACCTCTCTTGTCCAGTTTTTCATAAGCCGTAATGTTTTTACCCGAAGTGCAATCGATAATCCCATTTCTGCGGGATTCATCAAGAATAACTTGTTCATAATCATGCTACACAGCATATCACAGATTGTTATAAAAGACAATATATAAACAAATAGGATGATATATATTCTATATTTGACAATATGTTGGAAAAATGTGCCAGTCAGGATAGCGGGAAGATAGCGGTACCAGTTACATTTTCCACAAACAAACACATTCTCAGGGGGAGTGGGGTGGTAAGTGATTTTTTTGGGTAAAGAGATAGATGAATGGGCATGTTGTTAGGTTGGAGAATTGTACCTGGTTTGAGATGCAAGAAAGTACAAATAGTGGGAATCAGGATTTGGTGGGGAAAAATAACAGAAACTCCATTATATAAAATTGTAATAGAGAAAGGAAGAAGAATAATAATTCTAAATTGATACATGACAGATAAGGACCATTAATTTTGACTATCAATGGCTACAGATTGAGCTACTCATAGATTGATGTTTTCGCGTCTGGTCGAACCTGGTTTAGCTTGAATTGAACATGTATCTTTAATCACCCGACCTGCCTGCTTTTAATACATGCTGGGATCAAGCGAAGCCAGGGCACTATGAGCAAAATTACAATTTGCTGCGCATTGAAGATATATATCATTATAGAAAAGGATATAATAAAAAGTAAATATACTTGTATATAAGTTTATATGCAAGTATAATATCCATATGAATAAGGAAATTATAAAGCAGCTAATACTGCGAGGACAGCAAACACTTCAAAATAGAACCTATATTCCACGGGAAATATCGCTTCCATTCAAAGAAGTACTTGCTCTTGAAAAAGTTATTGCAATCGTCGGCCCCAGAAGGGTGGGAAAAACCTACTATCTTAGACAGATTGTAGATATACTTCAGTTGTCAATACAGCAGATGATTTTTATTGATTTCTCCGAAATACATTCCCGTGACCTCCGCCCTGAGGATTTCGCTCAAATACTCTCTTGCTATTTCGAACTATTCAGAGATCAAAAACCGTTTATCCTTCTTGATGAAATCCAGGAACTCGTAGATTTTGAACCGGCATTGAAATATCTCCTGAATCAGAAAATACCGGTTATCATCACCGGGTCCAACTCTAAAACCCTTATCCCGGACATATCCAGCATATTACGCGGGAAAGTGCTTCCGTTTCATCTCATGCCGCTCTCATTTTCAGAATACCTGAAATTTAAAGATGTGGATTTTACGACTACTGAACTCTACACAGAAAAAGGGCATGGACAATTTTATCGGGAATTGAACCAGTTTCTCAATTGGGGAGGATTCCCTGAAGTAGTTCTTTCTAAGAACTTCGATCTCAAACAGCATCTTATCATGTCCTACATTGATACCATGCTTTTTAGGGATGTGGTGGAACGTCATAACATCTCAAATATCCTTGCCCTGAATGAGTTGTTTTATCGAATGATCAATTCATTTACAAAAGAGTTTTCAATCAATAAATGTTATAACACCATGCGGAGCCAGGGAATAAAAGTGGGAAAGGATACTCTCCATCAGTATGCAGCTTACCTGGAAGAAACACTTTTTATTTATCAAGTGGAGAATTCCTATAGCCCTCGTCTTCAACCGAAAAAAGTATACCTCGTTGATAATGGGTTGTATCATTATCTGAAAGGAACGGTAGAGGATAGGGGGAAACTATTTGAGAATAGAGTTTTTCTTGATTATTATGCTAAAAACCCCCGATTGCAATTCATAAAAGATCAGAAAAGTGAGGTGGATCTGCTTGTAGCAGATACGAAAGAGCTCGTTCAAGTGTCCCTGTCTCTTCAAGAAGGAAATTTTCAACGTGAACTTGCAAGCCTGCTGAAGCAGCATCGCTTCCAGCCGTCAAAGAGAACTCTTATTACCTATGAAGCTGGATTTGAAGCAGGTATAACTTTACCGGATGAAATAACCCATTATAGTTACATAGATATTTTTTTAGATTCCATTGCCAGGAATCACCATACATAAATAATTAAACTATTGCGGTGCAGGGACCGTACTATTCCGGGTCCACTGAAATAGGGAATCCGCATATTGCTCTTTCAGTTATCGCAGTCGTCGTCTCTCCAGGGTATATGATTTCTGATATCTTCAATGATGAACCGCACACCCTGGTTGTCAGGGGGATTGAGACGCAGCAGTTTATTAACAATATCAGTAGCAGCATCAAATTTTTCCATTCTCCAGAGAGCCAGACACAGACCCTGGAGGGCACGGAGGTAAGGCCGGTTATTAATATTGACCCACAAAAAGATAGGGTCGAAATTTGGGGGAAAGTATTGTTCAGCGATAAAGACTGCTGCCTGGTAAAGCTGGATCGCCCGGTCGATATTTCTGGGACTATCCAGATACATGTGGCCAATATGCACCAGGGCATCAATGCATTGCGGATACGCCTCCCAGAGTTTGACCAGGGGGTTGTATCGCTCTTCATAAGTGTTGGATTCGACAGCTTCAAAGACGGGATCGCTGTCTGGTCCATAAAATCCGTATCCGGTATAATCATCGAATTCAAATGATTCACGTAACTCTTCACGTAAATAGTCGGCAAAATAATCTGGGGCCTTATCTCCATATGATTCTTCAGGATTCCATAATCCATATGATGTATACTCATGCGGAGGTACCTGTAGATTCCCGGTTTTGAATTCCTTCTGGATTACAGTACCGGAAATGTAGAGAGTTTTGTTAAATGACCACTCCTTAAGTATATCCAGGATGATGGTATCCAGCTCCTTTACATCATAGGCACGAGGGGATTTGATGGAACGGGTTTCCCCTGATTCCAGGTCCCGGGCACGCAGGGCATTAACCATATACTTCGTAAAACAAGCATTGTTTTCTGCTCCTGAGGGTATTCTCACTGCAATCACACAGAAAGTCAAATAGTATTTGTATACTGTGTTGAAACCAGCTGTATGCAATTCTGTAAATGTTTATATAAAATGCAGAATTTAGTTGTTGTATGATGTTAAGATGGGGGTAGATTTTGGCCATTCCCCACATCAGCATATAAGGAGAGGAATAAAATTTGAGTAGTAAGATTGGAAGAAACGAACCTTGCCCTTGCGGAAGCGGGAAAAAGTATAAGCACTGCTGTTTGGGCAATGCCCCAGTAATGACAGATACTAATATGCTGGAACAGAGTCCCTATGACGCTGATTCTTATCAGCCCAAGAATATATCAGATGATAAAGAGTTGTTGTCGATACAGAGGATGGCTGATTTGTTGAGACAGGTTATAGCGGATGAGCCCATATCTGAGCTGGATGTAGGGAAATATTTGCAGAAAATTACAGGTTTGGAAAGTGATCCGGATGAGGATGTCTATCTGGATTTTACCCCTTTGCAATTACTGAATAGTTTCCTCAAGTCTCTTGGGAATCTATCGGAAATACTTGAGGTGAATGATACCTTTACCGTGGATGATATCGCGGATGTGCCGTTAATGCGGTATGTAGGATACTTGCTCTTTCTGCATTCGCAGGAAAGCGGCGGGGTACTGGAACTGACAGCGAAAAGAAATTATCGTCCATCTACAGTGGTAAAGTTCAACTCATACGTAAATAAGGATGATGAGTATCTCAGCGGTATCAGTTTGGAGGATCACAGTTTCGATCTCCAATTGGTCCATCAACTTATCATTGATCTTGGATTGGTGGAGGAGACGACAAGGAAGAGTTATTTGACTACCGAAGGGCTTTACGCAGCATTGCATGAAGATCTCTCTCCTCTTTACAGCAAGGTAGTACAGCTCTACTTTGATGAATTTGATTGGATAGAGTTCTCCTTTCTCAATACTTTGGAAGTTATTGTCCTGGATGATGTACAGCAGACAGCCCTTTTTTCACTTAACCTTCTGAAAAAAAACGCCTCACAATATATCAGCATTGAAGATCTGTACGGAAAATTTGTCCGGACTTTTCCCACCTTTGACGCAATTACGAAGGAGGCTTTACGTAACCCGCCTCCTGCACAATTATATCACTTCATCTTTATCAGACGGTTTTGTATGCTTCTCGGATTGGTTGAAGAGGAGGATTCTTATGAAGAGGAGGCTGCTGATGCCGATTCAGTCAACCGGGAGTACACAATGCCGCCTGTAAGAACCACGCCGCTCTTTCGCAAGCTGTTCACATGGAAAGTATAGAGGTTTTTCTGAAGTAGTTCTTACCAAGAATTTCGATCTCAAACAACATTTTATCATATCCTACATTGATACCATGCTTTTCCGGGATGCGGTGGAACGCCATAACATCTCCAATATCCTTGCTCTGAATGAGTTGTTTAATCATAATGTCTATATCTTTTCTCACTTATCTGATATTTGTTTTGCCCATCTCTTTTTTGTTCTTTCCTCAAATGATTCCAAATATTCTGGATACTCCCCCGAAACAATCTTTTCAAAATCACCTATGAAGCTATATTTTCGATAATGATCCCGCCGGATATTTTCCACTAGAGACGACCACTCTTTCTGGCAATTATTTTCTACATAGAGTTTTTTAGCTTTTAGCAGGTGCTCGTTAGCAATCCCGTAATACTTACTCTTTTTTGCTTTTACAATACGCAGCCCTAACGCCCGAAATATTTTCGCTGCCTCAACAGGATATTCCTGGCTGAGTCCTTGAGCTGCTTTTTCGGTATCATAATGACTGATATATTCAATCTCCTCGTGACGGGCAGCTTTAATACTTTCAGCAAGTATCTTCCATTCCTGTGTCTTCGTGCATAGCTCAATAATTATCGGCAGGGAGGTTTTCCCGATCTCTTCAATTGCCATTTTGTGCCAGTGATTGCGGTCTTTCTTTAAAACATATTTCATCATTTCGTCATAGGTATACTCTGAAGGTTGGGATTGAAACTCCGACCATGCACTTTCGAAAGCCTCCTTTTTCTCTCCTGCCATATTAAGCAGATCTCTTTTTACTGATGATAGACCCCGACTAGCGTAATTTGGCCAGGAATCCTTTTTTTCCAGTTCCAGCCCTTTATCAACCCACAAAAGAGCATCCCGAAAACAACGCCGGCCTTTGTAGATGTTTGCAATATTCTCACAATCCTTTGGAGTGGTGCCTACCTTATCACAAAGACCCAAATAAGAGTCAATATCCTTTTTTGTACTATAGATAATTCTTAGAATATCTGCATTTTGACGGACGTCGTATGGGTAGTCATAGATACGTTTCACACTATCGGGGTCTATACTTTCCAGTGCTTCATCAAAGCGGGCCAGGATGGTTGCCTCAAATACTGATAATCCCTGTCTGTTAAGAGCCTCTACCAATTTCTTCTCAATATTATAACAAAAACCGTAACTATCATTTTCCATCCACTGAAGTATATTATGAACGGTTTCTTTATCCGCGTATCCAGCTTTTTGTCTGGCTTTTATCCAGGAGCAAAAAAGCTCCTCAAAAAACATGCCTAAGTTTCCACCAGAATCATCAATTTCATCTGCTTTCTCGTAACAACCGGAAAGAAACATCACATAAAGGGAAACACATTGTCTGGCTGTTGCTTCCATCACCATATCGTCAATTCTTTCTTTAACATCATTCAGATTATCAACGTAATCCCACACTTGCTGATACGAGATGTAGCTCCCAAGATCTAATGCGTCTTCAATTTCAGAAGCCATGGAGTCTATTAGATGTTGCTTTATCATAAAATTATCCATATCATCGTTACAATACCCCAAAGATTCTGATAAATCAATATTATCGTATTAATTGCAGCACTGATAATCGATATATGCTGCCGAAATACACAGTAGGACTCAATTGCAATTCATCGGTCTGCGGGTAATAATAGGAGGCAAGGAAGGTAATTATGATTAATAAAAAAGATAAAATCATGTATGCATTGTCCAGTTTCCCTGCAAGAGGCGGATTGGGAATACCCTGCACTAACTGTTTAGTGAACGAGGCGAAAGTGAATCTGCAATATCCGGGCGAAGAAGCGGGACACCTCTGCCAGGATTGCTATAACCGGGAAATATCTGAAATCTTCGGCGTTCCCTTTTTTGATGACTATGACAAGCAGGTCCGGCTATATCGGGTTGACGGCAGCTATGTCGATTTCACGATCAGCTATATGCTGTTCTATCCCCATGGAGCAAAATGGACCGCACTGTCGCTGGAGGAAAATCTGGAATTTGCTATGCATGGAAGCCCGATCGATCCGGAGGATGCCCTGCGGGAGCTGAAACTGAAGGTGGGTCGCGGAATGAATACCCAATCGCTGAATGAGCAGGGTTCCCTGAACAATTCAGGATGGATGAGAATTGAGTGCGATCCTGATAACAGGGAGAGGACTATTGTCGTCATCGACAGGAAATCTTTTACTATCGTTGAGCTTGCACAAAAACTCCAGACTTATGAGGGGTGGATGATGAAATTTGAGTTTGTGGAACCGAGCGAGGCATTTCCAGTGTAGGATGAATGCGGTACCTGGCGGTGCGGCCGGAACCTCCGGAAACCAGGTCTGGTTCTGGTTTGATCTAATTCTGGTTTGGGCACACTTTACTAATTAAGTCCGGCAATCTCCTGGAATAGGGAAGATGGCACGCGGAGGGTGATGATGAATCTTAATAACTTTGAAAGCTATATTGATAAGAAAATACTTGCGAGGGGTCGCAGCTATTATGTTAATGACTATATAACATCAATTGAAGAAATAGATGAGAATGTATTTGAGGCAGATGTCGAAGGTACTGAAACCTATTTAGTGGAAGTTGAACTTGATGATGAAGCAAATATACTAGATACTATTTGCGACTGTCCCTATACCATGGGAGAGTACTGCAAGCATCAAACAGCTGTATTTTTTATTTTGCGTGATATGAAAGAAATCACATCCGGTGGAACAAACCATCAGCCCAAAAGAAGTACGGGATCTGAATCATCACATAAATCTCATGCTCCAAAGAAAAGAAAAACTTCTGATTTTAAGAAAATACTTTCCGGGAGAACCAAGGATGAGCTTGTTGAGTTGTTACTGGATATTGCGTCTGAATTTGAGGAAATCAAACAGCTTATAGAATTGAGCCTTGATGGTGGAAATGAGGAGGATGAAATAATCAAGGCTATTACGCTTATTCGTACCTTCGTAAATAATCATTCCGACGAATATGGGTTTATAGCTTATGGGCAAACCGATGAGGCAATCAGGGGTGCTGAATTGGTATTGGAAAATGCCCGACAGGCAGGTGAACAGAATAAAGCCGTCCATGCTTTAAATCTTATCCTTTGCGTATTACACGAGATGGCGGATTTACATAAAGGTATGGATGATTATTATGACGTAATCGGAGGAGTGATTGAAGAAAGCTTAACCATGATACACGATATTGTTGAAATGAAAGAATTAAGTTTGGTTGATAAGGAAAGTATTCTCGAAAAACTTATAGAAGAATCATCAAGTAGACGATATGAAAATTGGGATGACTGGATGCTGGAGATTCTCGACAGCTGTACGGTACTTGCAGACATTCCGGCCTTACGAAATATATTAGAAGAACATTTGGTTTCCATGATAAGCGATAAAGATGAAGAAGGAGACTCATGGAATTCCGGGTACTTTGCCGAAAGAGTTACTCTCATCAGATACAATATGGTTAAACACTATGGTGGACAGGAAAAAGCACAGGAATTTATTGGGCAAAATCTTCAATACTCCGCCTTTAGGGAAATGGCAATAGAGAGTGCGATAAAGAAAAAGGACTATTGCTTGGTAACTAAACTTACACTGGATGGAGAAGAGAAAGATATAAGCTTGCGGGGATTGGTGAATAAGTGGAGAAATTACCGGTATAAATCATACCAGCTTTCCGGGATGATAAATGAGCAGCGTGAACTTGCTATGGATTTTATTCTGAATGGAAGCTTTGAATACTATGGAGAACTGAAAAATACCTACGATTTGAAAGAGTGGCTCTCTATATACCCCTCAATAATCTCCCAACTGATAAACCAGGAGAAAACATATTATGATGTATATACTCGTATTCTCATTGAGGAAGGAGAAAAACAAAAGCTTCTTGAGTATGTTAAAGGAAATCCCTCAACTGTAGAGAATTATTACAAGCATCTTATCCCGGAATTCAAGGAAGAGGTTTTTACTCTATTTTTGCAATTAATTGAGCATGCTGCAGCAATGGCGGATAACAGGAAAAAATATCAAGGAGTGTGCGCCATTATTCGGAACCTGAAAAAAGCAGGCGGGAAAAAACAGGTTCTGGAAATCAAGCAGATGCTTTTCACCCAATATGCAAAAAGACCGGCGTTCATGGATGAGTTGTCACGGGTATGAGTGTCCTGCGGTTTTAGACACGGCACCCCAGGGTGTTCACTTTTTAAATACGTTAAGACACAATTTGTAGTCAAGAACCATAATGATTTTACCTCTCATATCAACTATATCTCTATTCGACAATATATTGGTGCAGAATCAAGAGCCACCTCCACCAACGCACTTCCTGCCGGAAAAACTCTCGCCCCCGGCGAAAAGATATTCTTTGAAATTGCTCCGTACATAGCGGGAGGATGTACTATGTCAGTGAATGTATCTTTTGCCGATAGTATAAGCGGGAGTAAAGAAATTACCTACTATCCTGAAACAAAGTTCAAATTGGTCTGTAATAATGCCCCGGCACCAGGTGAGAATATGTTTCTTCTCAGATCTGAGGGCGAAGTAATGGTGATACCGTAAAGAACTGTTAAAAGCAATTGACTATTGCTGAATTGATGAACCTGGCACTGCAATCTACTGAGCGTTTTAATATCAAAGATTATAAAAAGCAAAATATTTCTATGCATAAAGATACAGTTGACAATGCATATTGTATGGATTATATTTATGCATAGGAGAATAAATCGTGAGAACCACATTAGATTTACCTGAAATGCTCATTACTGAAGCAATGGAACTTACCCATATACACACTAAAACCAAGTTGATTATAACAGCTCTGCAGAATCTTATTCAAAAGGAAAAAATCAAAGATTTGAAGAAATACTATGGGAAAATTGATCTTGAAGTAGATCTGAATATTTTAAGGAATCGTTAAAATATGGTTTTGGTAGATTCCTCAGTATGGATAGAATATTTCAAAGGAAATGAATGTACACTTCCATTAAATGGTCTTATTGATTCTAATAATATCTGTATAAATGATTTAATTCTTTCTGAATTAATACCATCAATTAATCATAGAAAAGAAGAGAATCTAAAAGAATTGCTTTTGTCAGTTGCTAAAATACCAATAGAAATTAATTGGAATTATATTATTACTATGCAAACATTAAATTTACGTAATGGAATACATAAAGTTGGGATTTCAGATTTAATTATTGCACAAAATACAATTGAGAATGATATGGAACTGTTTGCATTAGATAAGCACTTTTTATTAATGAGTGAATTACACGGAATAAAAATTTATAAAACATAATTGCTTCCTTCCGTATCAGGTGCCGGAATTCATAAAAAAGTAGAAAATTTGAAGAAACATAGCTATTACATACTTTAATTACAGGTTGTTACGAAAAGTCGTTTGGAAAAATTTGGTAACTTGAATAAGAATACTCCGCATAGGTGAAAGAATATCCTGCACTACTTGTTGAAGTAAAATAATTGCTAAAGCGGGTTTTTTGAAAATGATCTATAACGCTGAGATGAATTAACTTCTTTCTGCTTAAATTAATTGACCCACAATCTTATTATAAAATTGGCCAATAAAACAAGTAACTACTCCACTAATGGTGTTAGCAGTATATTCCAAACAGAGCGATTGTTGAGTATCAAAACTCTAATCTTTTCAAAATTCTCTTGCTTATAGACATGGCTTAGTTCATTTCTCCAGTTAATCATCTCTATTGCTGTCTCATAGGTCTTATAATCATAGAAATCCAAATCAAGACCTTTCTTTATTGCGGCTTTGGGACTTTTTAAATCAAAACCATGGATATCTTGTATGTAGCGCTTAAGTGTTTTCCAATAGAGCTCAACACAAAACTCAAATTTTTGTACCTGCCCGCTTTTAATTGCATCCTGGGCAATAATATCATATTGGTGGAAGTTTATAGACAATGAATCAATAAAGTTTTTTATTGCATTTTGAAGCTCTTTAATCTGTTTTTCTAAGCGCTTTTCCACAGTATATACTCCTTCAGGGCTGTTTGTCTAAAACTGGGATTTACCGTATCAAAGTTTATAATATCCACATTCCAAGGAATAATACTCTCTTCAATTTGGTCTAGCAGATAGTGTTTTAAATAAATACATAAATCCTCTGGTACTCCTTCAATTCCAATATCAAAATCAGAACCCCATGAATATGTGCCATTAGCTCGGGATCCAAAAAGGAATACCCTACAGGGGATATTAACAAGTGCATTTAATACCATATCCTTTAAGATAGTGTAATATTTTTCTTCATACTCAATATCTATATTCATCTGCTTCCCCCAAAGCTTCCTGTAATTATTACCATATCATAAACCCAATGTAACGTACAGAACAAGGCCTGTTGTACAGCACTGACGCATGAATTTTTTCTTCCGTTCCAGACACCGTAAGATTGTATTGCGGTGCAGGGAACCGTACTATTCCAGGGCAGCAGAAAGGTATCGGATGAACTCATGAAGCTTACTATTAATATCCATCACCCCGCTGTAAACAAAATAGTACAAACATCATTACGCCTGATATGACTGATGAAGAGATACGTGAAGTCCCCTCAATTTTCAGCATTGCAGAATTTCTGTTCACAAACAATAAAACTGTGAGACGGTTTATATCAGTTATAAGCTGATGACTGCGAGATGATTACCGGATCTCGGTGCCTTCCCAGGCACGTTTTGCAAGTTGTCGAATAGAATTATTCCCTAATGCCTAATATTGCGGTACCATTAAAACTACACCACTGGCACAGCAATGTTAATATTTTAAACAACCAATTGGGATAATAAAGACACCATCTTCTCTCTGGTACGCATATTCAGTGCTGGTAATAACTGCCAGGAATGAAGGATTCTTCATCTTGCCTAAATGAATTTTCTCTTTCAGCTGCAACAAATTTTGGGCTGCTGTTTCAATCTCTTTTGATCCCAGTTTTACCTCAATTGCGGCCCATCTGCCATCATGGAGATGAATTACTGCATTTGCCTCCAGGGTGCTCTTATCCCTATAATGAAAAACTTCTCCATCCAGTATTTGTGAATAGACTCGTAAATCCCTGATACAGAGGGACTCGAAAAGAAACCCAAACGAATTGAAATCTTCTAAAATGCTTTGAGGAGTAGCACGTAAAACTGCTGTTGCTATGGAAGGATCAACAAAGTGTCGTTTTGGGGAAGTTCGCAATGCAGTCTTAGAACGCATAGCCGGGTTCCAGGCGGGTAAATCTTCTACAACGAAAATTCTTTTCAGGACATTTATATATGAAGAGATAGTTTTCTCTGAAACAGAATTGTCGTCAGCAGTAGTATCCTGATGAATCGTTGAAATCTTTGCCATAGTTGAAATATTTCTGGCAAGAGACCTCATAACGGCACGGACTCTTGCGGGACTTTTTTCTATCCCATCAACTCTTGAAACATCATGATTTATTACTGCTTCAACGTAGTCAGTGGCTTTTCTTATCGCTATACTCTTACTTGTCCCAATAGAGGCTGGCCAACCACCTCGCACAATTGCAAATGCAAGGTCTTCAATTGTCAATGAAGAGATTGATTCAACCTGGTCTGCACCGCTAAACAGATCAGCCAGGGAAACTGTACCATTTGATTCTCCAGATTCATATAAGCTCATTGGTCTCATAAGCAGCCTCGATATTCTCCCTGTTCCTGTGTGCTGGACTGTATTATCCTTAGGCACTGCAGAACCTGTTAAAATAAACTGACCTGACATATTTCTTTCATCAACAGCAAAACGAACTGCATCCCATAAAACAGGAGCTACTTGCCATTCGTCAAGCAGTCTGGGGCACTCCCCTTTAAGCAGTAGTGAAGGTTTTGTATCAGCCATTTTCATGTAGGAAGCTGATTTGTCAGGATCCTGCATGAAAAGCCTGCTCACAGACTTTTCATTTGCCGTTCTTGTTTTTCCGCACCACTTGGCTCCTTCAATTAGTACTGCTCCTGCAGCTTCCAGAGCCTCTTCCAGCACTATATCAATACTTCGCGGCATGTAATCAGTGTTCATGTAAACTTCTCCTTACACTGCTGGGTTATAGATATAGTGATATCATCACTTCCGGGTTTGGCAATGGTTAGGTTCCGGGTTTGGCAATGATTTACTTCCGGGTTTGGCAATGGCTTGAGGCCCTCTGTGCTGGAAAAGCTCCGAAAAAGGTTTTTTAGCATATTCTATACCTCGTTAAAGTATCAATTTTGAAGGTTTTATCAAAAATTCACTCAAAATAAATACTTTTTCGGAGCTTTCCCAGGATCGTTTTACTTTATGAAACTAATCAACATGAAATTAATCAACCATAAACCACTTGTTATCTTCGGTAAGTATGATATAATCGTACTTAGTGGAGATAAACATGATCAAAACAGACGATATCCTGATGCATGAGCTGCGCGGATATGCATCACCAAAATCAAAATTGACACGTATGATCAAACAGGGAGAGGTCATTCAAATTTGCCGTGGTGTCTATATAACATCTCTTGACGATCCCCGTTTACCTTTAGCAGCAATGATCCAAAGTCCTAGCTATATCTCCTTTCAAACCGCATTATCATATTACCAACTAATACCGGAACGAACATATAGTATAATGAGTGCGGGATTTAGGCTTAAAAAAGATAAGTATTTTGACACACCAGTTGGCCGCTACAGCTTTCACTATCTTCCAGACGCAGCTTTTCCCCTGGCACTTGTTCCGGCAAAAGAGGATGAGTATGGGTTCCGTTTGGCCGCGCCTGAGAAGGCTTTGTGTGATACTCTGTATAAGATTCGTTCAATTTCAACAATAGATGCCATGGAGACCTTACTTTTTGAGGATTTGCGAATGGAGAAAGAAGATGTGCTGGCATTGGATTGGAAACTACTCGCACAGATAGCACCTGTATATCGTAGTACAAGCTTAAAAACACTCCTTAGGTGGATGAAAAGGAATGTCTCATGAATACCGAAATAACCAAAATGTTACGTACCTACAAAACAAACACGATAACTGAAAGAAAAAACGGTTTGAAAGAGATCATTCAGGAAATAACATTGTTAGGGCTGTCTCATACTGATTTTTTTTCACATGCCGCTTTCTATGGTGGGACAGCGCTTCGTATATTCTATGATTTAGATCGGTTTTCTGAGGATATGGACTTCTCACTGCTTAAACCTGATCCAGATTTCAATTTGCGGCAATATCTAACAGTTATAGAAAAAGAGTTAAATTCCTATGGTTTTGAGATGAGCACAGCATTACAAGTAAAAAAAAATGATTCAGCTGTAAAATCTGCTTTAGTTAAGGGAAATACATTAATTCAATTGATTAATATTATGGCTCTGCAATCGCCTGTTTCAGGAGTTCCAAACAATGAGTTTATTAAAATAAAAATTGAGGTTGATACAAATCCTCCGCAGGGAGCAGGATATGAGCAGAAATTTCGTCTACTGCCGCAGCCTTTTTCAGTAAAATTATATGATAGTCCATCTTTATTTGCAGGGAAACTGCATGCTTTGCTTTTTCGCAACTGGAAACAGCGATTAAAAGGTAGGGATTTTTATGATTATATTTGGTATTTAACAGAAGGTATTCCAGTAAACCTCAACCATTTAAAGGCAAGAATGGTACAGACTAAGCATTTAGCTGAGTCGGAATTACTGACTCTTTCAGGACTGAAAGAGCTATTGTATAATAAATTTGTAAGCATGGATTTTGATTTGGCAAAAAACGACGTCCTTCCGTTTATTTCTGATCCAGGTAAATTAGCAATTTGGAATAAGGATTTTTTTACATCGGTAACACATGATTTACTCACTGAAGTTTAGTTGGCGAAAGATTACGTAACAGTAAAAGGTGCCAGGGAAACCTCCGAAAAAGGCACCCAAAAACACCACTACTCATATACATATATAAGGATACAATACCTGCAGCCTATTCAGAGACTATTTTACCATTGTATCCCTGAAAACAACTAGTATTATCTATACCTGTCATTACATACCCTTTTTTCAGGTATAAAGCTCTACTGGAAGAGCTTTATACTCCTTTTTACGTTGCGGTGGTCACCGGTTTCTCAAGCAGATTTACCAACCTCACTACATTACATGCCATATTTGCCAAAATAATATGTATCTTAGCTCTCGGCAGTCTCACTGACCGACACCTTCTTAATCCATGGGTTCTTACCATAGTGGCAAATCTTCTTTCCACTTTCGAACGATTATTGTAAGCTTTTTGAAAGGCTTCTGTTTTTACCCGCTCCCGATCCCTCAATACTGCATCATAGCGTGATGCCACCATCAGCTGTCTCTTCTTCCCCATATTTTGTTGGAAATTATTTCATGATCCATCAAGTACGCCCTGTTTTTTATCTCTCCATAGGCTCTATCGGCAGATAGTTCGGTAGCTTTCAATCCCAACTGGGTATCTACTTTCTCCAACAGTTCTATACACTTCTTCCCATCCGGCACATTAATAGGGGGTTGTACCGATGAAAGGATAATTTCACTATCTTCATCTACGATTATAAAAACAACTCAATAATAGCAATTGAAGAGGTAATAGAAAATGTTTTTGCGGTAGATGTCGATGGAACAAATCACTATCTTGTAGAAGTTAAACTTGATGATGAATCAACATATATTCCTCTCTGTCAAAAAAAAGAAAATCTTCAAACCTTGAAGAAATTCTTCATAATAGAACGAAGGATGAACTCGTTACATTGCTGTTGAATTTTACGGCGCACAAACAACCCTTACTTTGTACAAGTTTATTACATAAACAACCCTTACTTTGTGCAAATAATAGTGTATACTCTGTTTAAAGTAGTACAAGGAGGGAATGATGAAACTGTTTAACAGAGCTATAGAAATATACTTAGCTTCATGGAAACAACACCCATCTAGAAAACCATTGATCCTGCGGGGGGCCCGTCAAACAGGGAAAACTACCGTTGTCCAAAAATTTGCAAAAACCTATAAACAGTTTATATCTGTAAACCTGGAGAAATATGAGGACAAAAAGATTTTCGATGAAGAAAGGTCGTTACAATCTTTACTTGAAGAGTTGTTTTTTATCAGGAATATGCGAAGGACAGAGGAAACCCTGATATTTATTGATGAAATTCAACAATCACAGCGAGCTGTCATGTTGCTTCGCTATTTTTATGAAGAGTATCCCCAGTATCATATTATAGCTGCTGGCTCACTATTGGAACAATCTATCGATTTGCATTCAGCATTTCCGGTAGGGAGGGTTACCTATGCATATGTACATCCTGTTTCATTTTCTGAGTTTCTTGAGGCTGTCGGTGAAACTATGGCACTGCAGGCATATCAGACAGTACCAATTCCTGATTACGCCTATCAAAAATTACTGGATTTGTTTCACCGATATGTATTAATTGGCGGAATGCCGGAAGCAGTGAAAACATATACAGAAACACAGGATCTGAATCTTACTAGTGCTGTTTACCACAATTTAATGTCTGCATATGCTGATGATGTAGAAAAGTATTCACGAAAAGCACAACAAAATAATGTAATTCATCATGTATTTTCGACAATATTCAGGATGCCCTGTGAGCGAATAACCTATAATGGATACGGGAATAGCCCCTATGGATCAAGACAGATTAAAGAAGCTTTCCAGCATCTGGAAAAAGCTATGTTATGCCGGGTGCTCTATCCCCAAACAAGTACTGAGTTACCAGTCATGAAAAACATACATAAGAAACCTCGATTACACCTACTTGATACTGGATTATGCTGCCATCTTATGGGAATACAGAAAGAGCTTATATCTATTCAGGATTTATCAAATACATCGCGAGGAAGTATTGCCGAGCATATTGTTGGGCAGGAATTGATAGCAACCTCTTTTACTGAACTGGATAACCTCAATTTTTGGGTGAGGGAGAAAAGTCAATCAAGTGCTGAGATTGATTATATTTTCCCGCATGAGAATCATCTGATTCCTGTTGAGGTAAAATCTGGAAGTACTGGAACATTAAAATCCCTATTTCAATATATGGATATGGCAGATTGTGATATTGCTGTAAGATTATATGGAGGGAAATTTTCAGAAACCGAATTAGTCACAAGAAATGGGAAAAATTTTAAATTAATAAATATTCCCTATTTCCACGCAGCAAAGATTTGTGAGTATATTTCCTGAACGGTCTCGGTGCCAGGCGCGATTTGCAGGTTTTGAGAGTGCTGGTTGCAGCACTATTTTTTCTGAGGATCTGAATGCCGGTCAATTCTATTCAGGGATCGAGGTAAGAGGAAACGGGGTCTGACCCCCATGCCAATGTAGATCAAATATAACTAACATGTTATCTTTAACTTCAGTGATTATTGTTGCCAATAATTTCATAAAAATTCATTAATTAACTGGGGTAGATGCATGGAAATTCTTTCAAACAAAACCATTAAACAGAACATAGCGAATTCGGATATTATTTTTACCAGAGGAGAAAATATTTACCTTCTCGGTAATTATTCCGTCGAGGAAGCCGATAACAGAAATGGTGTTTATTCCTATACAATGAATGGTAATTACGGGGACTATACGGTAAATATAAGTCTTGGAAGTGAAAAGGTTGAGACGCAATGTTCATGTCCCTTCCCGCATGACGGATGCAAACATATTGTAGCTGTTTGTCTTGATATTGCACACAAACAGAAACGGGAACAGCAATCTGACCTGAATAATGAAACCGGTAACGAATA
The DNA here is from genome assembly GCA_013202335.1 of Bacteroidota bacterium. The sequence continues at coordinate 1,126 of JABMQR010000120.1, read as the reverse complement.
TCTTACCCCTGAAGAGATCAGGAACCTTGCCCTTGAAAGCAGGAAAGAACGGGCACGGAAGGAAAATCTGGTACTGCTTCAGGGAGAAACGTATAAAGGAAGACATATTGTAAAAACCGAAAAAAATCGTGAATATACGGTAACGGTTCATTCGCCAGCTAAAATGACAGGACATTGCACCTGTCTGGATTTTACTACAAACCATCTCGGAGTCTGTAAGCATCTGCTGTTTGTGTACAATCAATTCAAAAAAGAGAAAGGATTCCTTAAACAATCAGCAATAGAAGTTTTCCCCTTTATACATATATTCTGGAATTCCCGCCTTCAAGCACCGGAATGTTACTATGAGACGATTGATGATCCAGAGTTGCGTGGCAAGATTGACAAACTTTTTAATGAAAAAATGATCTACACCCGGGATTTAATTAATCAGCTCTATAAATTTTACCATGACACAGATGGCATCAGTGTTCTTCAATTCGACGAATATCTTCTGCAGCGTATGGAGAACCTTCTGTATCAAAAAGAGATCAGCAAACTCAAACGTAAATTTGATCCGGACTATTCATTCCTGAATACGGAATTATATCCTTATCAGAAAGAGGGAGTCCAGTTCGCTGTATTTAAAAAAGATGCAATCATTGCCGATGAAATGGGACTGGGAAAGACTCTACAGGCCATTACTGTTGCAGAACTAAAAAAACATATATTCGGTTTTACAAAAGTATTGGTTATCACTCCTGCTTCAGTGAAGGATCAGTGGAAGCGGGAGATCGATAAATTTTCCAACGAAACATCCATTGTTGTCTCCGGAGGTAAAGCGAACCGGCAGAAGATATATGAGGAAGATATATCTTTTTTTAAAATTACCAATTATGAGGCCGTCATGAGGGACATTCTTGCTATTATAAGATGGTCTCCCGACTTTGTAATCCTCGATGAAGCCCAGCGAATTAAAAACTTTGAGACAAAAACACATCAGGCACTTCTGTCAATCCCACGAAACCACTCGTTGGTGATAACGGGAACACCATTGGAAAACAAGCTCGTGGATGTGTATGGGATCGTCCAGTTCTCAGATCATACACTTCTGACACCCTTATGGGCTTTCGCGGCTAATCATTTT
>JABMQR010000119.1 GCA_013202335.1 Bacteroidota bacterium | reverse complement strand
TGCTGTTGAGCTATTACGGGAAGCTCTGCAGACTATGGGGTATACAGTAGAATTCAAAGTTGATACATGGGCAAATGTGAAATATGATCTAGAAGCAGGTACTCTTGATGTTCTGCCCTTGGTCGCGCGCACTTCCGCAAGGGAGGATGCATTCGATTTCACCGTCCCCTATCAAATTATGTGTGAATCTATCCTTGTTCACGAAGATGATACCACTATCAAGTCACTTACTGATTTGAAAAACAAGCGAATTGGCGTGCTGAAAGGAGATACATCAGAAGAGTATGTCAGAAGTGATAATATAGGTTCGGAAATAGTGATAGCGGATACATTTATTGAAGTACTGCAATTATTGTCAAAAAAACAAATAGATGCTGTGATTATAGAACGATATCTCGCATTGCAATTGATGCAGAAACACAATATTTCCAATCTTAAACTTTTAGGACCACTTCTCATAGATTTTAACAAATCATTTTGCTTTGCCGTTACGGAAGGGAATAAAGAATTGCTCACAATTCTCAATGAGGGATTATCCCAAATTATTACAGATGGTACATATGATAAGATCTATAACAAATGGTTTTTCCAAATCAAAACACCTGATAAACATTTTGACAGAATCATTGTGGGTGGAAGTAATGCCTATCCTCCCTATGAATTTCTGGATAAAAACGGGAACCCTACGGGTTTTCTTGTAGATTTAACACGTGCTATTGCAGAACTAGTTGGTATTGAGGTAGAAATCGTACTTGCTCCATGGGCTCAAACATACTCTGCTCTCTTAAATAAGGAAGTTGATATGGTAGAAGGATTGTTTTATTCTTCTAAGCGAGACACCCTATTTGATTTTTCTCAACCCCATTCAATAATAAATCAAGTTATTGCTACTCGTAAGGGAGAGTTCGTTGAATTAGAAACTATGGAGGATCTCAAAGGTCTTGAGATTTTAGTCACTGAACAAGGGATTATGCATCAACTGGCAATTTCCTATGGATATGCAGAGCAGGTAATCCCTGTTGCCAACCAAGAAGAATCACTGCGCCTGCTTGCAGAAGGGAGCGGTGATTGCGGGCTCATAGGGGAAATCCCCGCTTTGTTTTACATGGATAAAAACGGATGGGATAATATTTCTTTAGGAGCAAGGATATCCTCAACCGACTTTAACTATGCAACACTTGAAGGTTCTCAGGACATATTGATGCTATTCTCTCAAGGATTAGCAACAGTAAAAGCCAACGGGACCTATCGAGAGATCTATTCTAAATGGTTCGGGGCTTATGAATCTCAAATTAATTCTCTGACGTTTTTCGATGTAGTGAAAAAATTTGCATATATTATAATTCCTCTCCTCCTGCTGATTGTAGTGATAGTATTCTGGTCCTGGCTGTTAAAAAAACAAGTTCACCTAAAAACCAGCGATCTACAACAAACAACAGAAAGATTATATGCTGAAATCATCCAAAAGGAACTAGCGAAAAAAAGAATTAAGGAAGGCGAAGCAAAATTCAGAAACTACATAGAGAACTCACCGAACGGCATTTTTGTATATGATGAGAAGGGTAACTACCTGGAGGTCAATGCTGCTGCTGAAAAAATGACCGGTTATAGTGAAAATGAATTACTGAAGATGAATGTGAGTGATTTTCCAACAGAAGATGAAGAGCAGCAGGTGATTCAAAATCCCCAAACAATTCTTAGGGAAGGAGAAAACTCAGAAATACTGAGATATAACCGGGAAGACGGAAGTTCAGACTACTGGACCTTAAATACTGTCAGATTAACAGAGAACAGGTTTCTCGGATTCATAACAGACATAACTGATTTAAAGAAGGCTGAACAGGAAATTGGCGAAGAAGAAGAACGCTTGAAAGTAACCCTGAGGAGTATCGGGGACGGTGTTATCACAACCGATACGGAAGGAAAAATAACAATCATCAACCGTGAAGCAGAAAAACTCACTGAATGGACGCAGAAGGAGGCTACAGGTAAATTGCTGACGGAAGTTTTTCATATCATCCATGAACATACGGGGGAACTGTGTGAAAATCCTGTGGAGAAGGTACTGCAAAGTGGTACTATTGTAGAATTAGCAAATCATACTGTACTGATATCTAAAACCGGAAAGCGATATGTCATCGCTGACAGTGGTGCCCCGATTCGTGATCGACAGAGTAGAATTATCGGAGTTGTCCTGGTCTTCCGTGATATGACGGAAAAATATCGTGTTCAGGAAGATATACAACAGACAACGAAACTTGAGGCTCTCGGAGTGTTAGCCGGTGGAATTGCCCATGACTTTAACAATCTGCTCAGTGGTATCTTCGGATATATTCAATTAGCAAAAGATCAAGCAAGAACAGGCGAAGACCCTACTTCCTACCTTGATGAGGTTTTGAATGTATTTGAACGTGCAAAGGCTCTAACCCTACAGCTGCTCACCTTCTCGCAAGGGGGAACGCCAAAACTAAAAACGATGGAACTCAGGAAACTCATTGAAAAAGCTGTTTCTTTCGCACTCTCCGGTTCCAATGTTAAAGCCGCCTACCAGATCCCAAAAAACCTTTGGTCGTGTGACATTGATGAACACCAGATTGGACAAGTTATAGATAATATTGTAATTAACGCCCAGCAAGCTATGCCCACCGGGGGAATCCTTACTGTTGCTGCTGAGAATGAGACCCTGGCATTCAATCAGGTCCTGCCACTGGATGCCGGACAGTATATTCATATACACATTAGCGATCATGGGATTGGCATTCCCGCGAACATGCTGGATAAGATTTTTGATCCCTTTTTTACCACAAAACAGAAAGGAAACGGTCTCGGGCTTGCCACCTGCTACTCAATCATTTCAAAGCATGATGGGAGAATAACCGTTGATTCAGTTCTGGGGGAAGGAACAACTTTTCATATCTATCTACCGCGGTCAGAAGATGATATAGCAACAGATAGTGAGAAACTCAGCTCCTCCTATACCAGCTCAGGTAAAATACTCATCATGGACGATGAGCGAATAGTGCGGCTTGTGACAGGAAAAATGTTAGAAGGTATGGGATTTACTGTTGTGGAGGCATCTGATGGGAAAGAGGTCATTGACCTGCTTGCTGAAATACAAGCTGGCGTTGATTCAGGGGAAACAGAGAACCACGGATTTGCTGCAGCCTTTTTCGATTTGACTATACCCGGTGGGATGGGAGGGGAAGAAGCTATTACTGAAATACGCAAAATTGATCCAGATTTACCAGTATTTCCCTCCAGCGGGTACTCGGAGGATGATATAATGGCTAATCCGCAAGCATACGGGTTTACCAGTAGTATCCCTAAACCATTTAGAAAGGAAGAATTGGTAAAGTTATTGTCTACATATCTTAAATAAAAGGGGACGATCATTCTTATATCTCCACTATACCCCCATCCCAACGCTGGGTATACTTCTCTTCCTCATCCCCGCAGACCTTCGATTCATAGAGAAACCCGTTGTCCCCTTCGATCTGTGACTTAAGGGTTACCTCTTCCCAAACAATTTTGAGGGTGATCTCTTTGGGTGAGATATAGGGTCTAATGCTGCAGGTTGTCCTGTTTCGCGATAGCATGTACAAGAACATGGAATCACTGAAATGGGTCAGCTCATCGAACTCGATTAGCGTACCCCTACACGGGAAAAAAGCAAAATAGGTGCAAGATGCAATGATCAAGCTGTTAAGTCCTCTCAAGAACTGGGTTAAAACAACTACCTATGACAATAGATATTCCTGTTTCTGCTGTATTTGCAGCGGTTGATAAACTGAACAGTATCTCCACTTTTTTTGACTATTTTCTCACCTATTACAATCACTATCTTTTAACAATAGAGCATCAATATCCTGTTCTGACAAAGTTATCCGGTGGTAAGCATTTGTTAACCGGAATTATTATTCAACATCAAAGATCAGCTTAATACTATGATTTATTTTGGTAAGAATTTGCTGTGGGAGCATTGCAATGAATTGAGTAAAATAAGATTTATCAATTGTAATTATTTGAGAAAAATTTATTACTGATGTTTTTTCTAAATGAGAATTTGATTTCTCTAATAGAATATTGGCAGGTGCATTTGTCAGGGCAGTATTCGATGTTATTACAGCACATATTATTGTACTGATTGAACTTCTATTAAATGTACCAGCCTGAATGATTAAAACGGGCCGGATTTTACCAGGTTCAGAGCCTCGTGGAGATGGTAATTTAGCCCACCAGATTTCACCCTTTATCATTACCATTCATCTTTTTCAAGGAGATCATAATTAGCTTGTATGAGATCCTCATCTAAATTTGATTCATTCTTACTATAGATTTCATTTAATTTGGCTGTAATTGCATCTGGTTTATGCGCTTGTATAAACTCAAGAATTGCCAAAGAATAGAGCTTACTTCTAGATAAACCCAACTGACGGGCCGTAAATTCAGCCTCTTGATGTCAATTTTCACGAAGTTGACCCCCCTGTCACCGCAATCGTGACCCCCTTGTAATCGGTATCTTGACCCCCTAAGCAACCATCAAATATTCTTCCGTAATGGAGGTGATGATGGATCAAAGGGAGTTAGCTATGTATAAACTAGAAGAGGCAGTAAAAGCGCTATTGGACAACACGCCAATTAAACAAATTGCCCGGCAGCAGAAGATTGCAAAGAATACGGTGAAGAAGTATCGCAATCAATTAAAAGACCTCCAGGAACGTAATCCTTTGCTGGGAGAAGATCTGGATACAATCATGCAGGAGTTCCGCCTGATGCGGAAAAATGAGCGGTATTCAGAGAATCATGGATGGCTGGAGACACACAAAGAAGAAGTAGACAAACTCTCAGCACAATGTGACAACTACATCAGATTGAACCAGGTACTTCGAGAAAAAGGCTTTGAAGGTAGTTATTCATCATTATTACGCTATGTTGCAAAAAATGCAGCCTGCAAAGATCGACCGGTATTCAGAATTGAATCAAGTCCGGGAGAATTAGCACAGGTAGATTTTGGAAGTGTCGGACTTATTTACGACACCTATAGTGGAAAAGAAGTAAAAGCGTATGTATTTGTCATGGTATTAGGGTTTTCCCGTGATGCGTATTTTGAAATAGTAACAAACCAGAATATTCAGACCTGGTGCAACTGCCATGTACATGCATTTGAACATTTTGGTGGAGTCCCTCGGCTCATAATTCCAGACAACCTCAAAAGCGCGATCATTAAAGCAGCTTTCTGTGATCCGCTGCCCAATAGAAGTTATGCAGATTGTGCGAAACATTATGGATTTCAAATAGATCCCTGTTTGCCTGGAGTCCCCGAGCACAAGGGAAAAGTCGAATCGGGAGTGAAATATGTAAAAAATAATTTTTTTCCTTTGCGGGAATTCAAAAATATTACGGATGCAAATGCGCAACTACAGGAATGGAACAGATCAATTGCCCGGATACGGATTCATGGAACAACCAGACGGAAACCCCTTGAATTATTTAGAGAATATGAACAAGAGGAACTGCTCAAATTGCAGACAGAACGGTTTGAAATCTCTGTCTGGAAAACTCCCAAAGTAGGCCGGGATCTGCACATTCAATTCGATAAAGCGTATTACAGTGTGCCGCATACGCTTCGGGGAGAACGGGTGGATGTCCGGAAAACATCCTCACAGATAGCTGTTTTTTCTGACAACATGTTGGTAGCAGTACATGTTCCGGTAGCTCCAGGCAAACGGCAAACCAACAAAGATCACTATCCTCCAGATATGGGAATCTACATGGAATGGGATACTGCTTATTGTCTTCAGCAAGCCTCAACCATCGGAAGTATGGCTCATCGTGTAGTGGAAGTCCTGTTGAATGAAGAAGTAATTCGCAATCTCCGGTCTGCGCAGAATATTATTCGTCTGCAAAAGAAATACGGGGATATCCGTCTGGAAGCGGCCTGCAATCGAGCAGTATATTTTGGTAATTATACCTATGGAAGTATTAAGAGTATTCTGGAACATGAATTGGAAGATCATCAGGATCTGATCAGTGAGGAAACAAAAACACTTTCTCCCGGCTATGCACGCAGCATTTCTGAAATAGTACAGAAGGAGGCCGCCGGTGGAAGCCTATGCACAAATTAAAACTCATGCAAAAGAACTCAGATTATCCACTATCGCAGAAAATATTGATCAGCGGATTACAGAAGCAATTGAAATGAAAATGAGTTATGCCGATTTTCTTCTACTGATTACCCAGGATGAAATAGACAGACGGAAAGCCAAGAAACAAGAAGCCGGTATAAAAAAAGCAAATCTGGGACGGTATAAACGCTTGTTAGAATTCGATTTTGATTTTAATATCACCATAAACCGTCAACAAATTCTGCAATTTTCCAGCGGTGAATTCATCCGGAGAAGAGAAAACATCTTATTTCTCGGCCCGACAGGTGTGGGAAAAACACTGCTCGCAAAAGCAATTGCACATGAAGCCTGCATAAAAGGGTTTTCTGTCCATTTTACCCGGACACAGAAAATGCTTGAGTATATTTATGCAGGGAAAGCGGACAATTCACAGCTTAAAAAAATGAAAATCTTTTTAAAACCTGATCTTCTGGTTCTAGATGACTGGGGATTACAAATCTTTCCCTCTCATTTACTGAACATTCTTAATGAAATCATCTCTGAGCGATATGAACAGGGATCTATTATTATTACGAGTAACCGACCACTGGAAAACTGGCATGAATTATTTTCTGAGCCGGTGGTCAGTTCTGCTCTACTTGATCGTCTCTTTCATAATGCTCATAAAATTATTATTAAAGGAAAATCGTATAGAAAATCACTATGATTTTTTTTCAAATCTATGGTATATCTGAAAGGGGTCAGCATACCGATTACTAAGGGGTCAGTTCACCGATTAGTGACATCTTGATAAATATCATCATTTATAGAAATTGCAGTTTTCATAAGAAAAGTATAACCATCAGTATAACTTTTGTCAAGTTCATGTTTACTCTATATCATCTCAAATCTATTTTCCAATAATATGTACTATGTACCCATTTTTGTTCCAACCCTTATTGATGGATTAGAGGTATTCTTAAAATAGATATTTGGATACGTTACCTCTCCATGTTAAGGAAATACACTTCAAACATAATTGCGGTGCTGCACCTTCTGCCTGCGTTCAAACATAGCCCGAATTCCATCCAACGGCAGGGCGGCACTCACCAAATAGTGCGGGAATTGCCGCTGTTTACCGTAAATCCATTCGCAGGCACCATACTTCCTAAAATGATTCACCATATCCAGTATAGTTTGATCAGCAAGTACAGGATCGACAATATCCAGAGTGTAGACAAACCACCCGACCGGAGTAGCCCAATAAGCGCCATTCTGGTATTGGTCGCGATCACGGCCTTGTTCCCAGTAGACTCCGCCCGGCAGATGTCGGATCTGGCCATGCTGCACAATTTGATCGTATGGAAGTGGTAAACTAAAATCACTATATGAGGGAAAATAAAAATCACTATATGAAGGCGTAGAAAAATCTGCAAACTCCACCTACAGTTGATGTAGGGGGAATATATGGTAAAAAAACTTATGTATCAGAAAATACAAAAATTAAAGAAGCAGGGATTGAGCAAGTATG
>JABMQR010000118.1 GCA_013202335.1 Bacteroidota bacterium | reverse complement strand
TATCTCTAAAGTCATATTTGCGTCCTTATATAGTGCGACGAAGAATTTATCCTTTTACTGCACCAGTCGTAATTCCCTGAATAAAATATCTCTGAAATATAAGAAAAGCCGTCACAGCCGGAGCCAGCCCAATACAGGCAGCCGCAGCCATCACCGGCCAGTTGGCACCGTACTGTTGGAAGAAGAGTGAAATCGCCAAAGGTATCGTTCTATGCGATTTGTCCTGGAGAAAAAACACAGCCTGAGCATAATTATTCCACATCCCCAACCCCTGGAGAATCACCACTGAGGCCGTCACTGGTTTAATGAGCGGCATAACAATCCGCCAGTAGGACATAAACCGGGAACAGCCGTCAATAAGAGCTGACTCCTCCATCGAGACCGGCAAAGCACGTATAAACCCCGTGAACAGAAAAACGGCGAAAGGCAGCGCGTTTACCGATAATACACAGATCATAGACCAGTAGGTATTGATACCATGCAGCTTTATCATCAGCGTATAGAGCGGAACCGTATTTATAATACCGGGAATCATCATACAGACGAGAAAAAGATAAAATATAGTCTTGTTCAGCCTCGTTCTAAACCGGGCTATCGTATACCCCGCCATGGAGGCAAGAAAAACAAGCAGTGATACCGCTCCGACCGTTATTATCGTATTGTTGATAATTGCCCTGCCCATCTCTGAAGCATTCCAGGCATCAACAAAATTCTTAAACGCAAAATCGGGGAAAATACGAATCGCACTAAGTCCGCCCTCGGGAGTTTTCAGAGCGATAAGAATAAGAAGGTAAAATGGGATAAAAGCCGCCAGACCGGCAATACTTACAAAAATATATCGGATGATTTTACTTCCGGATACTGCTGATGATCTGATGGGAACCGCCGGGTTATTTGGGAGGATTGTACTCTTTTTCATGCATCCTCCAACTTATCAAAAAACCTCATCGAAAAGATCACTGGTATCAGAATGATCATGAATAAAATCATCGCAACGGCGGTTGAGAATCCGGTCCTGCTGCCGTAGCTCATACGCATAATATAGATACTGAGGGACTCAGTTGCATACCCCGGCCCTCCATCAGTCAACGCAAGAATAACCTCGAAGACTGAGAGAGATCCTATAATATTCGTAATTACATTGATGCGTATTGCAGGTAAAAGCTGCGGGATAGTGATATAGCGAAAAATCTGCAGCCCGTTTGCCCCTTCCACCCTTCCGGCTTCATAGAGCTCTTCAGGGATTGCCTGAAGACCTGCAAGATAAATTACCATAGTCATTCCGGCGAACTGCCAGACATTTACCAGAATAATAACAGACAATGCACTACTGCCTGAAAGCATCCAGTTTCCCGCCAGAGTAATTCCAACTCTTTGGAGAAGAATTGCGAACAGTCCTCTGCCCGGTTGAAGCAGCAGGTACCAGACACTTCCCATAATCATGGGGCTGATAACGGCAGGAAGATATACCATCCCACGTACTGCAGGGATTAAGGATCGATTTCCTTTTACAGATAATCGCTTCTCTGCACTGCCTGTTTCATTGAGCAGCAGCGCTAAGCCCAGGCCAAAGATATTCAGAAGCGGAGCACTCCCCAATGCAAATATGACCGTGTTGGCAATATCGTGCAGCGCACGGTCATCCTTAAAAAAATTGATAAAGTTGCTCAGACCGATAAATGTGGGGGTGCTGTAGCCGTTCCAATCCATCAGGCTTAATCTAACCCCGCGTGCAAGTGGATAGAGAAAAAAGAGAGAAAACAGTATTAGTGCCGGAATTGCCATAAAGAGGTGCCAGTTTGCCGTTATATTTTTATTCAGCCGTTGCATTCAGTACTCCGCTCATAATATATCAGACAGCAGGGAATACTGAGATTCCCTGCTGCTAATTATATTACTTCATGAAATTAGTTTTTTTAGTAGGCAGCATTCCATAAATCTGCATATTTTTTTGCAAATTCACTTGCTGAATCATATTTTCCTGTCAGCAGTTCCTGAATCAACCTGCCGGTATCATCTACGGAGAGTGCTGAGGGAGCTTCTGTGGAGAAGTTAATTCCTACATAGGTGTCAATCAGACGTTTAGCATCATCTTTAATAGGACTCCAATCAGCAAATACATCGGTAAATGCAGAAGGCATTCCACGGATTTCACTGTACTCTTTCTGAACTTCTGCACTGAACATATAATCAAGAAACATTACTGCTTCATCTTTGTACTCGGTTGCGGCAGAGATAGCCCAGACTGAATCTTCGGCACTTAATACCATAGGTTTATATCCGTCGACTACTGATGGAAATGGGCTGAATCCAATATTGTCACTCATTTCAGGGTTGAGTTTAATGATATCTCCAACAACCCACATGCCCTGATTTATCATTGCAGCTTTTCCGGAAGCAAATGATTCTTTCTGATTGTCATAGGTTGCAGTAACTGCATCAGCATTGATAAGGCCTGATTCCTGCAGTTCCAGGAGGGCTGCGGCAAAAGTTTCCATTATCCCATTTGGAGCATCCCATGCAAGGCCAAGGTCTCCCAGGCTGTTATCAAGAAAAGCTTGTCGTGATCCGGGAATTCCCAGAGCCTGTTTAACGATTCCATGTGCCCAGAATTCAATGAAGTGTCCGAGGGTCCAGGAGTCTTTTCCACCGAGAAATAATGGATCTGTATCCGGATAAGCTTTCTTAATTGCTTTAAGATTTGCTACAAATTCATCCCAGGTCTGTGCATCCTGTAATCCCAACTCTGCAAACATTGCTTTGTTGTAGAACAGACCACCCATGGTGACATTGGTTGCAACACGAAATTGTTTGCCGGTATTCAGGTCGGTACAAAGGGCTTTTACAGAGGGTACAATTCTGTCCCAGAAATCCATGTTAGAGAGATCGGCATAGATTCCCTGATCGATAAAATCCTGAGTTACTACAGTGGTAAGGTCAGGCATTTCGCCTGATGCAAGTTTTACCTTGATGACATTGCTGGCATCTTTCTGAAACTCATGTTCAATTTTAATTCCAGGATTTGCTGCCTCAAATTCGGCTATTTTCATATCTTCCCACTCTACGGTTTCAACCCGTCCGGAAAAATATTTTAAGGTGACTGCTTCGTCCTGCACACTCTGTGCAGCAAGAGGTAATAATCCAATTAAAGCTATCAACATAAATCCAATAATTTTTTTCACTGACTTATTCATGATTTTTCTCCTTTTGTATTGTATAATACTGTGTTACTTGATATTCGAGTATCAGGTAC
>JABMQR010000117.1 GCA_013202335.1 Bacteroidota bacterium | reverse complement strand
CATTTAGTGTTGGGATTTGCCCTTGCCCTTGCCCTTGATCGGAAGATGTTTGGCCGGCTGTTTTTTCGTACAGTAAATCTTATACCTTGGGCTATGTCGGGGGTAGCGGTAGGTTTGATATGGATGTGGTTATATCATCCACAATTAAGTCCTATTAATGACCTACTGAAAACACTGGGATTAATTAATAAAGATCTACTTTTTCTCTCCACACCAAAGGCTGCCATGGTCTTTGTGCTTATAGCCCATAACTGGAGAACTTTCCCTTTTGCATTTATCGTATTGCTATCCGGACTCCAGATGATTTCACCCCAGCTTTATGAAGCAGCTGATATCGACGGGGCTTCCGGAATTCAGAAATTCTTTAAGATTACCATCCCACAAATGATGAGTATAATTCTCACCGTTGTGTTGCTGGATTTTGTATGGACCTTTGTCTATTTCGATTTGCCTTGGGTAATGACAAAGGGAGGACCGATTAATTCAACCCATTTAATGACAACCTATGTATATGAGCTGGCATTCAAATTTTATAAATTTGGTAAAGCATCTGCTCTATCAGTCTGCATTCTTATCATCAATTTAATTTTCTCCATATTTTATATTCATTTTTCTAAAAAAGCGGAGGAATTAAATGGATAATCAAGTGAGAAGAAGGAAACCACTTTTTAGTGCAGTAAATTTTAAAGACTCATATATATTTTTATTTTTAGTTATTTGGGCTTTTATTGTCCTTTTCCCTATAATCTGGGCATTTCTGGCCTCCTTAAAACCCAGTGAAGAAATTTTTACTTTGGATTTAAAATGGTTACCCCAAAATCCTACTCTTGAAAATTATAAAGTAATATTTACTGATCCTAAGCTTATGCGTTTTTTTACTAATACGATTTACATCTCATTTCTATCTACTATTGTAATTGTAATTCTTGCTACCTGTGCAGGGTATGGTTTTTCGCGATATAAAATAAAGGCTGGGAAAGCAGCTCTTATAACCCTGGTTGCCTGCCAGATGTTTCCACCTATTATGTTTATTGTTCCCTATTTTATACTTATGAAAAATCTGAATATCTACAATACTATTACGGCTCTTGTAGTAACCCGGGTAGTTTTTTATTTACCCTTTTGTACACTGATGATTAAATCATTTTTTGATAGTATTCCCAGAGATTTGGAGGAGGCTGCGACCGTTGACGGCTGTTCTCAGTTCGGAACCTTTGTCAGAATTATTTTACCTGTTGTCCGTACAGGAGTAGTAACAATTTTCATATTTTCCTTTTTGAATAGTTGGAATGAATTCCTTTTTTCCATTACCGTTGTATCCCGGGACAGCCTCAAAACTATTACTGTTGGACTGGCATCACAGGTTGGGCAGTATCAGGTGAACTGGGGATCTCTTATGTCCATGAGTGTGATGTCATTGGCGCCGCCTCTTATCATCTTTATGAGCATGCAGAGATATTTTATAAGAGGATTAACCGCGGGCGCAGTAAAAGCCTGATTTCATTAATATAACCGGAATGAATTATACGGAGGTAAATGATGGAAGGGCTTAATACTTCAATATCGATAAAAGGTGAAAAAGGCAGAGAGATTCTCGAGAAAATTCATCTACAAATGAAAGAATGGAAGCTCACCCTGCCGGATATAGATCCTTTAATTCTTGATTTTGGTCTTGGTGATTTTGCAGATATCGGAGAAACGGAATTCTGGATCGCTAATGAGGTTCAGGGTGGATACTGTGGTAAATTTATGTTTCTCTTTGAAGGGCAAACCTGCCCAAAACATTTTCACACGCAAAAACTGGAAACTTTTTATATTAAAAAAGGCTGTGTAAAAATGGAATATGAAGAGGAAGAGATTGTAATGAAGCAGGGAGATGTTCTTCTCATCAATTTGGAAAAATATCACAGATTTACCGCTCTTGAAACAGCTCTTATTCTGGAAGTATCCAGTCCCTGTATCGGAGATGATAATTTTTTCGAAAATAAAAGGATTCCCTATGGGAAAAATCATCAGCTTGAAAATTAATTTTATTTATTGATGAGGAAAAGGTTACCTTTTTCTTCTGAGAAAAAAATCTCTGACAAATATTAATACGCTGGCATTAACTAACTTACCAAAAAGTTGCCAAAAAGAGATAAATAAGTTGATAAATATGATAAATATGATTATAATGTTTGCATAAAGGAAACTTTATATAAAAACTTTATTGTGGATGGATGTAATGGATAATGTTAAATTGGCTCTGGAAGGTGGAGAACCTATTAGAAAAAGACCTATGGAGTATCAAAGTATTGGTGCAAATTTGATCGGTAGTGAAGAAATGCTGTTGGTAAAAGAGGTTATTGATTCTCAAACACTCTTTCGTCACTATGGGCCGGCTAAACCGCATATGGTTGATGATTTTGAAACCGAAATTAGAGAGTTGATTACTAGTCGGTACGCACTTGCAACTTCTACGGGATCCGGATCATATTTTTGTGCGTTAAATGCTCTTAATCTGGATCCGGGAGATGAGGTAATTATTCCAACGTATGGCTGGATTACTGATTACAGTGCGGTTGTACTTGCCGGAGCAGTACCGGTGTTTGCATCTATTGATGAAAGTTTTAATCTTAACCCTGAAGATTTTAAGAAAAAAATCACCTCCAGAACAAAAGCGGTAATAATCATTCATTATCAGGGAGCTGCAAGCCGACTTGATGAAATAGTTGCTATAGCTGAAGAATACGGCATTAGTGTTATTGAGGATGTCGCGCAGGCATGCGGTTGTTCGTTCAAAGGTAAAAAGCTGGGAAAATGGGGAGATATTAACTGTTTCAGCCTTCAGTCTCATAAGATGATTGTTTCCGGGGACGGAGGATTCCTTACCACAGACAATCAGGAATTATTTGAAAGAGCTGTTCGGTTTCATGATCTGGGTATGATTCGTACTTCTTTTGAACAGCAATTGGAATCCCCTGTTATAACCAAACCAATCCCGGGAATGCAATGGCGGATGAATGAACTTAGCGGGGCGGTAGCTCTTGCCCAGATTAGAAAACTACCGGGAATAATTGAAAAAACACAGAAATTTTCAGCGATTTTACGAAAGAGTATTAAAGATGAATTCCCTGACCTGAAGTTTCGTGCTGTCCTTCCTGAAAATGATTTAGGTATCATTGTTGCATTTGATTTAGATACTGCCGACAACCTTGAATATTTTAAAAAAGCCTATCAGGCAGAAGGACTTGTGTACGGACCGACCTCTTACTGCAAAACAATGGATAAAATAGATGTTGTGCGATCATGTCTTGAGGATGCGGAAATGTATAATCCTGAAGATTTTATAAAAACTGAAGAGATCGTTAACCGATTCGCTATCCTTTCAATTCTACCTGTTTATTCGGAAGCAGATATTAAAGAGATATCCATGGGTGTGATAAAAGTATGCAGAGCCATGAAGGAAAGAGGAAGGATTCTAAATGCTTAGGATAGCATTGGCAGAAATCAGCCAGGAAACTGATACATTCAACCCGATTCTATCAGTGGTGAAAGATTTTAAGAAATCTACTTTTTTAGTGGGTAATGAAATTGTAACAAAAGAGATTAGTAATGACATCCCTGATGGTTCCCGTATCTTTTTTTCAGATAAAAAAGATGTAAAGCTTCTTCCTGTATTAATGGCAAAATGTGTTGCAGGAGGGAAATTGAAGGACGAAGCTGTTGAGTATTTCAAAGATACTCTTGTTTCCGGCCTGCAGGATTGTCTTCCCATAGATGGATTAATATTATCTGTTCATGGGGCTACAATCTCTGAATCGATAGATGATGTCAGCGGATATCTTCTTGCAGCGGCACGTGAAGTTGTAGGTGAGGATACGTTGATTGTCGCCCCGCTTGATCACCATGCAAATATAACAGAACTGATTCTTACCACTGCGGATTTTGTTGTTGGCCATGAGACACAGCCTCACGATCTTTTCGGCACCGGTATGAAAACAGCACTGTTAATGTATGATTTTCTTAATAATAAAAAAACATTACCGGTAAAGGCCTGGGTAAAAATCCCAATGATTGCACCGCAGGATCAGTTTTTAACCAGCAGCGGTCCAATGAAAGAATGGTTTGATATGGCCAGAAGGATGGAGGAGCTTGCTAAGGTAGTAAGTATATCTCTTTTCCCAATGCAGCCATGGGTAGATGCACAGGATGGAGGATGGGCAGCAGTTGTCTATACAGTTGGTGATGAGAAACTGGCATTGAATTGTGCGAATAGTTTGGGTAACTATGCCTGGGAAAACCGCAGCAAATTTTGGGTTTCAGAGAGAGTTGAACCTGAGGATGCAGTTTGGGCTGCGGTGGAAGCCGATCAAGGTACAGTTTTGCTGTCTGATATGGGGGATGCGGTATATGGAGGCGGTACAGGTGACAGTACCTGCCTTTTGAAAGTGATGCTGGAATCGGATGTACCGGTATTATCCTATGTTCCGCTTGTAGACCCTGAGGCGGTTGAAATTGCGATCAGGGCAGGATTAAGTAATATAACATTAACCATTGGCGGGGAAAATGACCCATTCAGTGAACCGTTAACTATTCAGGGATGGATTGCAGCTATCTCAGAAGGTCTCAAGCTGACCACGCAGAGAGGAATTACAGAAATTGGTAAGGCTGCACTTTTTGAAGCAGGAAATATTCGTATAATTTTGCTTTCAAACCGTACGTATGCTATTAATCAGCCAATTCTCTATACTCATCTGGGGCTTAAAATTGAAGATGCAAAAATTATTGTTCTTAAAACAGGCAGTAATTTCCAATATTTTGATCCATGGAGAAAAGAACTAATCAGAGTTAATTCTCCCGGAGCAACTCAGTCAACACTAAAAGATTTTACCTGGACAAAACTTCCCCGACCAATATATCCATTGGATAGTATGTCTCATTGGGTATCGGAAGCCCAAATTTTGAATTGATATAACGAAGGTAAAAACCTATGTATATGTATGGGGAAACCGTATGAAAAAGATGAAGCTCAGCTGTCTTCCAGTTTCTTATTTCAGTAAACTAATCAATGGGGAAATGAAAATACTTTCCTGGTTAAAAGAAGCAGCTTCTCTTGGACTCACCGGTGCAGATTTGAGCATCCTGTTTTTTGATGATCGAAGTTTGAATCGGTTAGGAGAAATTCGGGAAGCTTATAAAACCCTTGGGTTAAAGTTACCTTTACTTAATACCTATCCGCAATTATTACATCCTGATAAAAATGCAAGAAAAGGTGAAATTAGCCAGTTGAAAGAGGATATTCAAGTAGCTGGAATCCTTGGAGTAGAAAATATACGTCTTGTTTCAGGCCAATGGTTTCCAGGTGTTACCAGGAAAGAGGGCCTGAAAAGAACTTTAAATGGGTTAGAAGAAGCCTCTGTGGAAGCATCAAAATGTGGGGTTGAGTTGGTTTATGAAAATCATTCGCAGCCGGCAAACTGGGATTATTCGGATTTTTCATTCTATCCGGAGAATTTTCTGGAAATCTATGAGCATCTTAGAAATACAAATATTAAAATACTCTTTGATACCGCAAACCCGATAGCCTATGGAACAGATCCCCTTCCTCTCCTGAAAAAAGTGTTTGATAAAGTATCCTGCATTCATATTGCAGACAGTTCTGTACGTGGAAAGCTGGTTCCTTCTGTAATAGGAGATGGACTTGTCCCCTTTGATGAAATATTTGCATATCTGAATGAAAACAATTATTCAGGGTGGCTGTCTATAGAAGAGGCAAGTGCTACAGGTCGAAGCGGTGTTGAAACAGCATGCCGATATGTTATGGAAAATGCTTGAAAGTTACGAAATATGACTGGAGAGCAGATTATTAATGAGGAGCAGTAATGAGAATTGCAATTGCGGAATTTAGTCAGGAAACAGATACATTCAGTCCTATCCTATCTGAAGTAGATGACTTTAAGAAATCAACCTGCTTATTTGGGAGTAACATTCTGGATAAAAAAATTGGCAGGGATGTTCTTGATGGTGCAAGAGTGTTCTTTGAGAATCATAAAGAGGTAGAAATATTACCAATTCTCATGGCAAAAGCTGTTCCCAATGGAAAACTTACCGAAGAAGCCGTAGAGTTTTTCCGGCAGGAACTTATTACGGGATTAATTCCGCTTCTTCCGATCGATGGATTTCTTTTTTCTGTACATGGTGCTACAGCCTCAGTTCATTGTGATGATGTAAGCGGATTACTGCTTAAGACAGTTCGGGATATAATCGGAGATAACATTCCTTTAGTAGCGCCTTTGGATCATCATGCTGTATTAACCAAACGTATAATGAACACAGCTGATCTGGTGGTAGGATTTGAAACTCAACCCCATCGTCCCTTTTCTACAGGAGAAAAGGCAGCAGAACTACTCCATTATATCATTAAGACAGGCAGGAAACCGATAAAATCCTGGGTTAAAATCCCTATGATTGCACCCCAGGATCAATTTTTAACTTCTCAGGGATCTATGAAGAAATGGTTTGATTCAGCAAGAGAGATAGAAAAAGAGGAGTCCGTTCTATCTGTTTCTCTTTTCCCCATGCAGCCGTGGGTAGACGTTGAAGAGGGAGGATGGGCTGCTGCTGTATATACTCTTGAGGATAAGAAACTTGCAGATACTATTGCCTGTCAGCTGGGTAATGATGTTTGGAATATGCGTAAGGATTTCTGGGTTTCCGAAAGGTTATCTCCAGTTAAAGCTATTGAGGAAGCAGATGCGGCCTCAAATGGTCTGGTAATTCTTTCCGATACCGGTGATGCTGTATATGGCGGGGGTACAGGTGACAGTACCTGTATTATTAGCGAAATGCTAAAACAAAATATATCATCAACAGCTTTTATTCCAATTGTAGATGCAGCAGCAGTAGAAGTGTGCCGAGAAATCGGTTTGAATAATATTGAATTATCTCTGGGCGGGAAATTCGATCCATTTAGTGAACCGGTTTCTATACAAGGCCGGGTAACGGCAATTTCTGAGGGTTTAAAACTGCAGACAAGTATGGGTTTGACAAATTTGGGTAAAACAGTACTGTTTGAATCGGGAAATCTACGAATTGTTATACTGGATTCCCGTAGTTATGCTATAAATATGCCGATTTTATATACCAGCCTTGGACTAAAGATTGAAGATGCTAAAATTGTCGTATTAAAAACAGGAAGTAATTTTCAGTATTTTGATTTGTGGCGGAAAAAGCTGATTCGTATAGATTCTCCGGGTACTACTCAGTCAAATCTTGCTGATTTTACCTGGAAAAAACTCATGAGACCTATCTTTCCACTGGATGAGCTTATAGAGTGGAAAGCTGCAGTTGAATGGTAAAGAGATGAGAAAAATACTAAAGGAAAGAAAATGTCGGATAGAGTTAATGTGAAAATAAAAGAAAAAAGAAAAAAATTAGGAATGACACTGCAAACACTTTCCAGTGTAACCGGTCTCAGCAAAGGGTATCTTTCAAAGATCGAATCATCGGATTTTGCACCGAGGATCCAGACCCTAAATAAGATAGCCAGAGCCCTTGGTACGGATATCGGGTACTTTCTTGAAGAGTACAAATCAGAAGAAAAACAGTCTCATAATATTGATCTGGTTAAAAGAGACCAGCATCCGCAAAAAACAGGAGAGCATACCAGCTCCGGTTATTCATACATATCTCTTTTACATAATTATACGGGTAAATATATGGCTCCCTACATTCTAAAAATTGAACAGGGGTGCACCGAAAAATTCACCCATGACAGTGAGGAGTTTATATTCCTTATGAAAGGTTCTTTGATTTTTTCCTATGATGGAAGGGAATATGAACTAAATGAGGGAGATAGTGTTTATTTTGATTCAAGGCTGAAACACTCATTAAAAAATGATCAGATGAAAGAAGCAGAAATTCTTAATGTGGTTTATGATTATCGAAAATTTTGACCTGGACAATTTTCTTTATAGAATGTTTACATAGATACGTTATTTGAGGTGTTAATGATGCAGAAATTAGAAGATGAAATGAAAGGTAAGGTAGTTATCATTACTGGCGGAAATAATGGAATTGGAAGCGGTTGTGCCAGAGCATTTTGCTTTTATGGTTCAAATGTTGTTATCGCTGCCAGAAATGAACAAAAGGGAACAGATCTTGCGAAAGAACTTACAGAGGCAGGGTCGGGTATCTGCATCTTCTACAAATGTGATGTTTCAAACCCGGATGAAGTGAAAGCACTTATCGAATTTACCGTAGAGAAATTTGGGCAGCTCGACTGCATAATTAATAATGCCGGTTATCTGCCGAAACATAGCCCCATTGATGATATATCTGAGGATGATTTTGAAAGGGTACTCAGAACAAATTTAGTTGGTGTTTTTTCCGGCTGCAAATATTCCTTACCCTATTTACGAAAAACCCGGGGATCAATAATAAATATGAGCAGTATTTTAGGAAATGTTGGTCAGGAGGGGTCTTCCATCTATTCAGCAACAAAAGGGGGAATAATCTCTCTCACTAAATCTCTTGCTATGGATGAAGCAAAGAATGGTGTACGGGTAAATGTAGTGCTTCCAGGGGATATAGGCACTGATTTAGGCAAAGAGCATATGAAAGAACTGATTGAGAAGAAAAAAAACGAAAAGAATAAAAATTATGTTCAATGGATTAGAAGACAGGGTGATGTAATGGATACAGGTTGGACCTGTCTGTTTCTGGCAAGCAATATGGCTTCCTATATGACCGGTGCTGAAGTTAATGTTACCGGCGGTTTTGAACTGGGTAATGGGCTGAAAATATCCCGATATGATAATTAAATATTGTAACGGGATATTTAACAGAAGGAGGATTCATGAATACAACTGTTGAAATACTTGCAGAAGAGATGGATTTTCCGGAAGGTCCGGCTTTTGATCCAAACGGCAGTTTATGGTGTGTTGAACTCGAGGGTGGAAATATTGTCAGTTTTTCTCAGGGAACTATTAAACGGTTTCCCACCGGAGGCAGCCCAAACGGATTAATTTTTGACGATACCGGCAGTGGATGGTTTTGTGATGCAAAAAACAACCTTATCCGTAAGTTTCTCCCAAAAACCAGCAGTTTCGAAACGGTAGCTGAGTCAATTGATGGTGAACACCTTAATAAGCCGAATGATTTAATATTTGATACATCCGGTAATTTGATTTTTACCTGTCCCGGAAATTCCCGCACTGAACCTACAGGATTTATATGCTGTCGCACTCCGGAAGGAAAGGTCAGCAAAATAGCAGAAAAGCTCTATTTTCCCAATGGTTTAGTGCTAACTGACGAAGGGAAAACATTAATAATAGCAGAAACTTTTCGGCAAAGATTGTGGAAGGGTCGTTGGAATTCTGAATTGCATGAATGGACAGATGCTTCCCTCTGGTCCGTGACGGGTGGATCTGTTGGGCCGGATGGCATGGCTCTTAATATAAACGGATTATTATATGTAGCTGTATATGGTTCGGGTCAGATCAAGGTAGTTGATGAAACAGGGAGAATATTACAGACCTATAATTTACCGGGTATGAACCCCACAAATGCAGCTTTTGATCCATCCGGGCATTTGGGTCTGATTGTCACCGAAGCTGAAAAAGGACTGCTGATCTCTTTGCCTGAAATAAAATATAACGGATTTAGCAAGTGAAAAGGAAAAAAAATTTATGAGAACAAACCAAATACATATAGGGTGGAGTGAAGTCTCCATCACCCCAACTCGTCCGGTCATTTTGTATGGACAACTCTATTATCGGGTATCTTCCTATGTACATGATCCTATATATGCTACT
>JABMQR010000116.1 GCA_013202335.1 Bacteroidota bacterium | reverse complement strand
TTACGCTACAAGCGGCATGAAGGATCAAAACCCATATCATTTATCTGGGAACTGGCACATCCGCTGTCGGCCAAAGCTTTTGCCTGGACCAGGCGGGTGGGGTGAAGAGTTTTTTCTCACTTGCGAGTAAATAACAATCCCACTCAGGCAATTAATTTCAACTCATCATGTATTAATCAACTCATTAGATTAACCTCAAACATCAACTCTTTTCCGTTAAGCACATCTGAAAAAAATCCTTAAAACAGTACAAAACTTCCTTGTCTCGTGAAGTCTTGATGGGGACGGAGGTACCCGATCTACAACAAAATTAATCCCCTAAATACTACTTTTTGGGTATTCCTTTAACACTGCAACGCCGGTAAACTTTACAGAAATAATTGAGTTGAGTAATAGTTTTCAATTTATAGGAGGAATAAATGACATCACAAGGAAGCTTGCCGGTAAACCAGCCGGTAAATAGGAAAAGTGCCGGATTAGTGGGGGGATTATTTCTTATTGCAATGATTGCAAGTATCACAGGAGGATTACTTGTCAGTTCAGTCACGGATACATCGAATTTCATGAACCTGATCTCAGAGAACAAAGTTCTCTTGGTAACGGGGGTATTGCTGGAGTTAATAAATGGTATTGCAGTTGTTCTGATAGGTATATTAATGTTTCAGGTTTTAAAGCTGTACGATGAGACCTCAGCCGCAGGTTATCTGGGCCTCAGAATTGTAGAAGCCGTATTCTGCTGTATCATCGTTATCGCTCCGGTTTCACTCCTTACCGTTAGTACAGAGTTGATAAATTCGGGGATATCAGGAGCAGATGACTTTGTTAACCTGGGCCTGATCCTTTTGGCAGAACGTCAAGCGGTAGCGGAATTGTTAATACCGGTTTTTCTGGGTCTGGGTGGCATAGTATTCTACTCTGCACTGTACAGAACTAAACTACTGCCGAGGTATATAGCCGTATGGGGTTTTGTCGGAGCACTTTTGATGCTTTTTATCAATCTGCTGCTGACTTTCCAAATTGAGATCAATGGAGCTGTCGTATTCATTTTTGTAATACCGCTGATTACTAATGAAATATATATGGGGGTTCGGTTGATATTCAAGGGTTTCAATACCCTGCCGGTGAAACGTTCCGCTATATAAGTAAAATATTGCTCTGAAATCGTCAGGAGCTTGTTGGTATTATCCCAAGTCCGACTGACTCCATGACCCGGCTGCTTAAAACAAGAGTCGGGTCATTTTTTTGCCCTGGCAGGGTATACTTGCTGAAGAATAGGTTAATCACCGGAAAGGGTTTGGATGAAAAAAGCGACCGGGTTCTGGTGTTCAGGAAGGATGATAAGAATATCCGTAAAATCTGTTATTCTTATAAAAATGGGATTTATCCGATAGATACAGTATCACACAGTACTGAAATGAGCGGGAATCCCATAGCATAAAGATGCTGGAGTAAACCATGAAGGGCTGCCTGATCAAATTTCCCTGACAATGTACTCAGCTGCAGTTCTCCATAATGTGTCTGGTTGATAACAGCTCCTTCAATCAATTCTGACCAGTTGGTATCCAGGTACCCGAATACCGTTATCTTAAAATCTGCAGCTTCATCAAGTGTAAGTTTTTTTCCTATTGGGGTCATCATTACTCTCCTCTGGTGCAAGTGTACCGGTTAAACACTGGCTGCTTCATACCCCGAAGGGAGTAATCAGGGAAGTAATCTGAATGTCAGTTGTGCTTGCGCCGCAGGATCGTGCATGCTACAATTTTAAAATAATTCTTCATACTAGAGGCGCTTTCAAAAATACCTATTTTTGAAAGTGCTACCTATTAGTGAAGTTTTCTGAAGTTATGTAATTACATTCTACATAACAAGTTAAATTATTCATCAGAAAACTTCAAAAGGCAATTTCCTAAAAATCTTTGATTTTTGAAATTGCCTCATTATAAGAATTAAACCGATATTCAGGATCCTCTATGAAGACATCGTTACTGGCAACAAAATTTCATATTCCCAGGGTTCGTCCGAATGCGGTTGAGCGGCTTAACCTGATCAAACGGTTGGACGCAGGGCTTGATAATAAACTGACGATCATTTCTGCTCCAACTGGATTTGGTAAAAGTACTCTTTTAAGTGAGTGGATTCAGAACCTGCAAGTTTGTGACACTACTTCTGAACCTGTTGTTGAAATGTCGCTAACCCACATCGCCTGGTTTTCGATTGATGAAAACGACAACGATTTTGTACGCTTTATCAGTTATCTTCTTGGTTCACTTGAGTTGTCGGGTGTATTCGATGGCTCTTCAGACGACGATCTGAAAGCCGCAATGGATATTATGGGAACAACCCAGCAACCGCTGCCGGCAATAATTCTGACCCCGCTTCTGAATCGGCTTTCTGAATTGAACAGGAAAATAATCCTTATCCTTGATGACTATCACTATATAGAAAACATAGCTATTCATGGATTGATGTCATTCATGGTTAACAATATGCCGCAATCTATGCACCTCCTGATTGCTACACGGCATGATCCGCCCCTCCCGCTTGCAAGACTGCGTGCACAGAATGAACTGACCGAAGTGCGGGCCGAAGATCTTCGCTTCTCTTCGATAGAAACTACTGAGTTTATAAGCCGAACAATTGGTCTTGATTTGTCTGAGGAAGATACTTCCATACTGGAAAAGAGAACCGAGGGGTGGGCAGCTGGACTGCAACTGGCAGCAGTCTCCCTGCAGGGTGTAGGAGACATCCCTGCTGCGATAGCTTCTTTTGCGGGAAGCCATCGCCATATCACTGATTATCTGCTTGATGAGGTTCTAAACCGTCAAAGTTCTGATATTCAGGAATTTCTCCTGAAGACTTCGGTGTTGGAACTGCTCACAGGTTCTTTGTGTGATTCTGTCATGCTATCCAGCAGGGGTCAGGAGACGATCGAAGCACTGGAAAAGGCAAATCTTTTCATTGTTCCGCTTGATAAAGAGCGAAAGTGGTACCGGTATCACCATCTTTTTGCTGATTTGCTGCGACAGCGGCTGAGACAGACCTATTCGGAATCAATTCCGGAGCTGCATTTACGGGCAAGTGAATGGTTTGAGAAAGAAGACCGACCTTCTGATGCGATCCGGCATGCAATTACGGCAAAAAATTTCAGCCGTGCAGCGGATCTGGCGGAATTGGTGTGGCCTGAATGGAATGAAAGTTCCAGCTCGATTATCTGGCTTGGTTGGGTGAGAGCTTTGCCTGAGGAACTGGTAAGAACCCGGCCTGTATTAAGTGCTGCCTTTGCCTGGGCGTTTCTGAATTCCGGTGAATTGGAGAAAGCTGACTCCCTGCTGACTTGTGCTGAGCGCTGGATGGAATCTAAAGATCCGACTGACAAAATGGTGGTCATTGATCATAAACAGTTTGAGGGACTACTTCCCTGGCTGGCCATTCTTCGCGCTTACTATGCTCAAGCTGCAGGAGATGTTAAAGGTACGGTAAAGCATGTTTCGCGGGTTCTTGAAATTCTGCCAGAGGAGGATCACTATACCCGGACTTCGATGAAAGGACTTCTTGGCCTTGCCAAATGGGCTGATGGAGACCTGGAGACAGCCTTCAGGCTTTTTTCCGAGAATCTTTTTCAGAATGAACACGATCGGATAAAAGGAGCGTTTGTTCTTGCAGATATCGGGATGACACTGGGAAAACTTGATGAAGCGGTAAGGATCTGTGAGCAGGCATTACAGCTGGCTGCTGATTATAAAGAGCCCTATCCCCCTGGGACAGAGGATGTTTATTCAGCAATAAGTGCGCTTCATCGTGAACAGGGTAATCTGTCAGCCGCAGTTCGGGATCTGGACAGAGCCTGGGAACTGGGAAGGCAGGTTAAGTTGCCGGACTGGAAATATCGCTGGTGTATTGCAAAAGCCCGCCTGCAGGAAAGTCAGGGGAATCCTGAATATTCTCTTGCATTACTCGATGATGCGGGACAGGCCTATGTCCGTACCCCGCTGCCTGTCATCCGTCCAATTTCTGCGATGAAAGCGCGGGTATGGATTCGTCTGGGCAGATTGTCAGAAGCGTTACATTGGGCGGATGAGCAACATCTTTCATGTTCTGACAGCCTCAGCTTTCTGCATGAGTTTGAACATATTACCTTTGTCAGGTTACTTATTGCCGGGGATATGAACCAAATTCAGGTGCCTGTAAATGAGGTAATAGAATTTATTGACCGCCTTCTCAAGTCAGCGGAAGAGGGCAGGAGAGTTGGAAGTGTTATAGAAATCCTTATCCTTCAGTCTATTGCTTTTCAAAAATTAGGGTATCAAGACCAGGCTGTCAAAGTTTTGCAATGTGCTCTTGAATTGGCTGAACCCGAGGGATTTTTTCAGATCTTTATCGATGAAGGCTCACTCATGGCCGGGCTCCTGTATAAGGAGTCAATCCTGGGTATGAAATCGGGATACGTACAGCGGCTTCTGGAAGCTTTCCCGGCAGCCGATACCGATCGGGTTTGCTCTTTTCCGGTACAGGATGGTCAAGTAAATCTTTTCGAAGCTCTAAGCAGACGTGAAATCGAGGTGCTTGAACTTATTGAAGATGGTTTCAGCAATGAAGAAGTGGGGGAGCGGCTTTATATCTCACTTCATACAGTAAAAGCTCATACACGGACTATCTATACTAAACTTGATGTCCACAGCCGGACTGAAGCTGTAGCCAGAGCACGAACCTTTGGAATTTTGAAATAGAAATAAAGCTTCCTTATACCTAATTTCAACCTTAAAATCTGTGATTACCCATTCAATTACCTTGCAGGTGGTATGAGACCAAAACACTTATGCATTCAGTATTATGGGGCGGAAATAAACCATCTGATGGATCACTTAATGCAGTGCACCAATACCTGATATCACATCGGGGATTATTACATGATCTGGTAGAGCTTTTTGACTGGATATCCGCTCATAAACCGCCGGTTAATCGAAAACGATTCAATCAAACCGGAGCATTAAATCTGCACAACTCCTACACACGAGAACAAGTATTGCTGGCTTTGGGGAAAGGGACGTTTGAAAACACCTATCAATCCCGGGAAGGCGTACTGCATATCAGTGGAAAGAAGCTGGATATATTCTTTGCCGACATCAATAAAAGCGAATCTGACTTTTCACCAACCACTATGTATGAAGATTATGCCATCACAGATCGGCTGTTTCATTGGCAAAGCCAATCCCAGACAGGTGAAACATCACCTGTGGGGCAGCGGTACATCAACCATGAACAAACAGGATATACACCACTGTTGTTTATCAGGGAACGTAAGAAAACAGTAAATAATTTGACATCACCCTATTTCTTTGCCGGACCATTACGCTACAAGCGGCATGAAGGATCAAAACCCATATCATTTATCTGGGAACTGGCACATCCGCTGCCGGCCAAAGCCTTTGCCTGGACCAGGCGGGTAGGGTGAATGGGTAATTCCCTTTCCTGATTCAACTATTCTCATGCAATCAAAGGTTAAAAAGCGACAATACTATCTTTTTCCCACCTGCCATTGGAAAAGTTTTTGGAATAACTTTGTTGTCCTGAATGAGAGGTCGCTGGAGAATTTTGTTAAGGTGTATTCACGCTCCTCTAGTTCCACCAGTCCAAGAGGAAGGCAGAATTTGGTTACAATCAGCATGTGATATATTATGGGAATCAGGAAGACAGGTTTTTCACTACCCCAGGAAGGGTCAAAATCGGGAAATGCTTTGGTAAAGGCATCATAGACTGTTTCACGTTTGGTAAATTTTGCAGCCAGTTTTTTTAGGAGGAAGAGTGAGAAAACGGCGGAATCCTGGACATGGGAAAATGCATCAAACTTGAAACCTTCACGTAACTCATCCACCCAATCCAGCTCATAAAGTAAATAGTCCAGTACTTCCAGATACAGATCAGCACGATTACCTTCATTCAGTAAGGTTACTCCATCCTGATTTAAACGGCTCTTCCCTGAATTTCGATTTGAGTGATCATCAATATACTCCAAATCCAGCAGAATAGTGTGGGCTAGCCCCAATGCCCAGGAATAGTCTTCCCGATCAATTTTGCAAAGGTACTTGTCATCAGCAAAGTGATGTGCATTGAATTGCTTCACTAAATAGGGTCGGTAATTACCTTTCGCTGTGAGCTCAAGCATATAGCCGTTTTCTGCATACAGAGAGAGCAGATAATCCAGGTACTGCATGATTGGAACGGAAGCCACATCTTTATTTGTGAGCTTTTCATTCAGAATGACAACATCCTCAATATCTTCAAAATCTCCATCTGTTATTCTTAACATTTGTGATGGAGAAATCCCCAAAAAATCTTCAATGCCTCTATTGTTCTGCTGGGACATATAATTATTCAAGAAAAAGTCTGCCTCTTCTTTTGATGAAAACTCATGGCCATCCAGAACCTGATGGATATTGTTAATAGTTTTAGTTGCCAGGTTCGGGCGATCGAGATATTCCATGAAAGACTGCGGTGGATTGATTCCGGCGGGATCCTGTTCCATGGATTCCTGATATTCCTGCAGTTTCCCATTAAACTCATCAAGACTGGAGACTCCGGAATTTGCTAACAAATCATTTACCATTGAGTCTGCGTTCAGTTCGGTTGCAAAACTGGTATTTCCAATTTTCAGACAGCATTGTTTATATTTTTTCCCGCTGCCGCAAGGACACGGGTCGTTTCTTCCTATTTTCATATAAACCTTCTTTATTGTTGGTAAATATATTGTAATTGAATTTGATGAAAAAAAAAGCTTTAAATTCTTTATACTGGATGTTATTTTCTTTAGATTTTCTAAAAATCACAGATACATAGATGGATGAGATTTGAATTTCCTTCAATTTCAATCTATTAACTCCCAAAAAATTGCAACATGGCGGTATGGTATGCATATAGACGCTGCTGCAGGCGGGTGGGGTAACAATAACCTATAATTGCATCATTTCTCTTTCCAACTGCATCATTTGGTGGTATTATTATATAGTTATTCCAACTTTGAGGCAATTGAATTGGAGATTTGCAATGCATGAATTTGACTATATACATTTCCCAAAGAAATTACTTAGCCCTGCAATTGTTAAACAGCTTTCATTAATCCATGAGTATAAAGGGAAGCAGGAACTCTATATAGAAGCTGATTCAGACATTCTCACCGCCCTTCTTGAAGTTGCTAAAGTGCAAAGTACGGGTGCTTCCAATAGAATAGAAGGAATTGGTACTTCCGAGAAACGGTTGAAAGATATAGTTCTTGAGAAAAGTCAACCAATGAACAGATCTGAATATGAGATTGCAGGTTATAGGGATGTATTGAAGACAATTCATGAAAACTATGACTATATCCCCATCACACCCAATTATATTCTTCAATTACACCGAGACCTGTATAGCTATACAGATACTTCAATTGCTGGAAGATGGAAAACAACTGACAACATTATTGAGAAAATTGATGGACAGGGGAATTCCTCTATCCGATTTCAGCCGGTTCCTGCCAGTGAAACTCCAGAGGCTGTAGAAAGTTTGTGCACAGCTTTTTCAGAAGCTGTCTCGCGGCAGGAACATGATCCTCTTCTCCTGGGAGCTTTGTTTATTCTGGATTTTCTCTGCATTCATCCATTTCATGATGGTAATGGTAGAATGAGCCGGTTACTTACATTGTTAATTCTTTATCGATCGGGATTTATCGTCGGTAAGTATATCAGTATAGAGAAATTGATTGAAAATACAAAAGTGAGTTACTACGATACATTAAAGATTGGTTCGAATGATTGGTATCAGGGGAATGTGCATTGCGAACCATTTGTATCGTACTTTCTCAGTATTCTTATAAAATCTTATAATGAGTTTTCAAACCGGGTTTTGCATCTGCATCATCGTAAGTTTTCAAAACAGGATCGTGTTCGACATATGTTTAACACAACAGCTGGAAAACTGACCAAGAGAGAGATAGCGCAGTTTTGTCCGGATATCAGTGAAATAACTATTGAAAGGACTTTGGCAGAAATGCTTAAGGATGGATCAATTAGTAAAATTGGTAGAGGGCGCTACACCGCTTATGTGAAAAATCAATCAGAAACCTCGGGGTTGGACACCTTGTAATGATTTGTGCAATTTCTGGGGTTGGGAGTTGTATTAGTTGTTTGCAGCACGTAAAATAGTAGATTAGTGATTTTGTGATGTCGACCAAATGAGCCGGATTCAGAATACAGGAACTGGTTGCAAAAGGGTAGGATAAGTCATAAAAAAATTATTCTGCTGCTGTTGGTTCCGGGAGCTATAGTTCCCGGTTTTGCCCGGGAAGATGCAAATAGTTGTCAACCGGCCGAGATAATCAGCATGACGGGATCGGAAGAGTTTTTGAAATCAGACATCTTCTGCTCTCCCTCACAACACTCTCGTGACCCGCTCATTAACAATCTTCTGAAATCCCTCTCGTAAATTCTCCGGCAGGAAACTCCCTGTTATCAACTTCCTCCATCCTGGCTGCACTTTCACTAAATCGTCTCGAATAGCATCTATTACCCGCTCGGGTAAACCCAGCCGTTCCATTCCCAGATAGACAAAAAAATCATCTTTTTTAAAGCGCCGCTTTTTCCCTCGTAGGGGCAGGGCAGATTCTTCAGCACCTCCGTCCCCCAAAGCCAGTGTAGAGTTGACAATATCATAGCAGGGTGAGAGTTCGTGCTTACCGTTTAGGGTGATGACTGAGAAGTTTTTTAAGTGGGCATCCTCATTTCCCAGAAGAAAATTGACAAGAACCAGCCGGAAAAATTTTGCTTTCTCAATTTGGGGGAAAGTCATATACCTGTCCAGCAAGTCGATAATCTTCTCGATTGAGTAGTTGTACTTAGTTTCACGCGACATTCCGGCCAACTGGGAGAAATCCTCTACCGCCAATTTCCTGCCAAGTGGTGCCCGATCAAAACGCCGGATGAAGTATATGAATCGCGAATCGCTTCCCCGAATTAATCCATGAAGGGGAGTTTCGCAACCAGCCGATGTTGCCAGTCGCATAGAGAGGTCTTCATTTTCAGGCAGATAGGGATAAAGCTGGTTTTGGGGCTTTAGAATATAGCGTCCACCGCGCTCTGCGGGAATAAAATCACCTGTTGACCCATTAAAACGGGCACTTATTTTAGGTTGAACTCCCTGAATGGACAGCTTTGCTGCCATACTCCTTGCAAGCGTCAGCTGCTCCTCCATTGAGTAGGGGAATGGATTGATAGTTGGTACCTGTCGGGATAATAACCGCACTCCTTTTTCAGAGAACTCCCTGTCTGCGGGAATTGGTTCATAGGTAATGGGGCAGCGTTTCATGATTTCGGATCCTCGACTGTTACCGTAACCGCTCCCACCATATCAGCACCGACTGCAGCTAACTGGGAGAAGAGATCGTCCCGGTCAATTTTCCTGGCACGCAGCAGTGCTTCAAGCTGGATTCCTTCCGGGAGAAGTCCTTCGAAAAATGGTGGAAACTGCGTGAACTGATAGGGGGTATCAGAAATAGGCATAGTCAATGATACCGATGGGCCTGTATAGGCAGGATTGTAGGTAAATTGATACACTTTACCTCTATCGAGTTCATCAAGAGTTCCTGCCGGGATACCACTTACCCAAACTGCTAAACACCGCATAGATCCTCCATCATTTTCACCTTCCATAATTGAAGACTGAAAGCCGTTACTTGTTGATTGAGATATCAATTTCCTCAGAGTA
The DNA here is from genome assembly GCA_013202335.1 of Bacteroidota bacterium. Next base: position 3,323 of record JABMQR010000116.1, on the reverse strand, counting down.
TCCAAAGGGGCTTGCCGCAGTTAATTTGATATTTAGAACTGCGAGCAACCGCATGATATTCTCAAAGCGTACCGTCTGTTTGTTATTTTCAACATCAAAAACAGTAGTCTTGCCGACTCCTGCTAAATCAGCGAGTTCCTTCTGGGTGATACCAGCCTTTTTTCGATGTCTTCTAATTAATTTACCAATATTTACTGCCATAGCAGTATTCTATATCAGTTTTACTGATTAGTCTACAAGATAAAGGGATATTTGCAAAAAATTACCGGCATGGCAGTAATTATAGAGTTAACTTTACTTATGAGCCTGGATTATTGAAATAAACATAATTAATTACCGCCATAACAGTCTTTTCGCTATAAGTGTATGGTATCTTACACTTTCTGATAGCTTCCTATGCTGCTTTTGAAAGATCGCAATGCATTATTCCTATATTTGCTATTCCTGTTGTTGAAATGCATAGATTTGTTGTATGCTGAATCAATTATTTTACAGAGTGTTTAAGGGGTTAATATGTCAAGTTTTTCCGATCTGCGAATCGTCGATAATTTTTATCAAACATCAAGTTTTTTTCCCATGCCGACCATATTAATCTCCACATTGGATGAAGATGGTGATACTACTCTGGGAGCCTATTCATTATGTTTTCCCTACTATATTGCCGGGAAAGAGTACTATGCTATGCTGCTTGAATGCCGAAATAACTCAAATACGGCCCAGAACATATTAAGAAGCGGAACGGCAGCATTGAACTTCCTGACCCACAAACGAAAATACTTTAAGGAAACAGTACGGTTGGGTTTCCCGGGAGAAACATCGAAAGAGAAAATGTCGAAACTGGCCTTTACGCTGGAGGATGGGCAAACGCAGAGAGAAAACCTGCAAATTCAGCGTCCTCAGGTTCTTGCCGAGGCGTTTCAGGTCTTTGAATGTACCTGGGACAGCTCCCTTGAAGCGGCCCATGAGGACAAACCCGGGCAGGTGGAGGGCTACAGCGGCCCTTATCGAAATTTCAATGGTATAACCAGTGAATATGGTGCTCATTTTATTTTGAGAATCGATAAAATTCTTATGAAGGATCGCTACAAAAAACCCATTATCCACGGCATGAAAGCCCGCAGCTTCCCTAAAATTCCGGTAGATTACGGATACCGTGACAGTAAAAGTTTCTGGTATACAAAATTCCCAAGACCTGTCTCACAGCCGATTCCTGCCGGGAAGGAGCTTGATATTACCGCTGTCCGTTATGCAGCCGATCGGGTCGACCCGGATATCCATTTCAGCGACGAAGCCTGTGAAAATCTGGTGAAAGTTCCCAGGATTTTCCTCAATATGGCGCTTCAGGGCTGCGTGAAATGGGCCAAAGAGCATGATGTGCAGGAACTTACCGAAGAGCATCTGCTTCTCATAAATGATAAGCGGGCTAAAGAGAAATAATTGCGTTACCCGGTACGTTTCCCATAAAAGTACACATTTACAAGAGAGATGGGGTATGTCCCTTATATTAATACATTTTAGGAAAACACCATTCTCTAGAGGTATTATTTCTTGGGAGCATGTCAGAAAGAAAAACCAATTTGAAAAGGGAATCCAATTGCAAATTTTCCGTAATAATCTTCAAAAAGACCTAGATTGTAATAACTTAGATCAATACCTAGATTAGAAAACAATCTGAAATTATCCAGAACATCCCAATTTATTTTAACTAAAATTTTGGCTCCAACTACATCCACGGGTTTGGCATTGGAGCCCGGTGGAAAAACTGCATAAAACCGAAAGCCTACTCCAGCATATGCCAAAATCAATGGCTCAATACTGAAAGAATCTATAATATAAAATTCCTTTGAAAATCCTGTATTTATATACACAGGGAAACCCACCAAAGTGTTTGAAACTCCGGCCTCAAAACCATAATAGATTTTAAAGTCATTTCCAATATTATTCGTAAAAAGAAGGTTAATTCCTAGTCTGTTAAGTTCTGGAATGTATCCTTCAGGCCTTGGACCATACATGTAACGAAAACCTTTTATATCTATGTATGTGGCAAATGAAACATCTAAGGTTGGATCATTCATACTTAAATTAGCTTTTGTATTTTCACTATACAGTGCAAAGTGACAAACGAGAATTAAACATACAAGTAAAATACGTTTCATATTGACTCCTTAGAATTTTAAACCTTGAAAATTACTTAAATAGAATGTTTTCCATTAGTTTGAATAATTCATAGTACTATTGTTTTAGTAAATAATTATATTTGTCTTATATAAAATTTAATAAGTTTTTAGCTTCAATACGATGATATCAATATCAGCATCATTATATTTAACAAATGCTACTTTGTCATCAAAGACATAATGTCCATTCCAGCTCCAAATTACATCATCCAAGGCATCGGTATTGATTTGCTCTATTGACTTATTCTTGATATTATATCTTATAAAAGTCCTATTCCCCTTTTTATCTAGATATTTTGAAGTTACTAATATAATATTATTTTCATCTTCTTTAAATGATGCCCAGATTGTTTGATTTGTGTCTCTCTCATACAGATATATTTCATCAGTAATTGTAAAGTCATCAGAATTTACACATGTGATTTTAGGTCTCAATTTCCCATCATAAACCCCTCCTTCAGGCTTCACTTCCATTAAATTATTCTCGACAATAATAATGTTATCTTCAAAAGGAAAAATGTTTTGTATAGATCTTCTCCCTTCACTGATATAAATATTATTATTTAAAGAGAAGTCATTAAGATTTAATAGTGATTTAGTTGTTCTGATGGCTACAGCCGCTATGTTGAGACAGGGTGCAGATGGAAGACTCGCCTTGATGGAACCGAATGAAGCCATTACAGATCCTACATCTAATGCGGAATCCATGTTATACGCTGCCACTATTACAGGGGATAATCGTTTCACACAGGCATTGGAAAAAAATATTGACTTCCTACTGTTTAAAGCACCTAAAAATGCTGATGGAATTATTTACCACTGGCCGGGTAAAAAAATCGTTATGGTGGATTCTTACTACATGGCCCCGCCGGCCCTTGCATTGACAGGACATTTTGATGAGGCCGTCAAACAGATAGAAGGATTTCGAAAACTTCTCTGGAATGATGAGGAAAAGCTTTTTTCGCATATGTGGAATGATGAAAAAATGGATTTTGAGAGTAAGGCTTTCTCCCGTCTTTAGGAGTTGCAAAGACTAAAATTTCTTAAATTGCCTATCCGAAAGCTTGTATTGTAGATTCTTTGATTGTTTATAATATTTATATTGTCCTGTTATGTTCTGTTTTTCTTTACTTTCTTCCTCTATTG
>JABMQR010000115.1 GCA_013202335.1 Bacteroidota bacterium | reverse complement strand
CTAAACAGCCATCTTCTGTTTTACTAAACAGCCATCTTCTGTTTTACTAAACAGCCATCTTCTGTTTTACTAAACAGCCATCTTCTGTTTTACTAAACAGCCATCTTCTGTTTTACTAAACAGCCATCTTCTGTTTTACTAAACAGCCAACCACTGTTCCTGCAGAACCTCACCCTTAATACTTATTTTGATATATTTTACCGGAATTTTTCTCTTTGCTGCCTTCACTGAATCTACAGCAATATTCAACAACCCACTGCAGCAGGGCACTTCCATTACCGCAACGGTAAGGGTGTTTATCTCTGCTTCATCAATAAGTTTGACTATTTTGTCCCGATATATTTCCAGTCCATTGTCCAGTTTCGGGCAGGCAATACCCAGAGTATGACTTTTAATTAATTCAGGATGAATCCCGCCCATGCTGAATGCGGTACAATCAGCTGCAAGTAAAAAGTCTGATTCCCGAAAATGTGGTGAAACAGGATTCACAAGATGCATCTGTACAGGCCAATGCTGAAGTTCAGAAGGAATATCTCCTGTTTGCTGTGCTGCTGCCTTTGCCGGCTCTCCAAATGAGCGTGCAAGACTTCCCGGACATCCACCGCCGCCGTGATTATGTTCATGATTATTCATTGATTGCTCCTCTTCAACTGGTTCTGGTTCACCATAAATCTCTTTGTTAAAAATTGCATAGAGCCGGGCATCTGTATCTTTCAGAGTATCAATCGCTTCCTGTAAAAAGGTATCAGCACCATGATCTTTCAGGTGTGACAGATGTGCCCGTATAGTATTTTCCCCTTTGGGAATAATATTTTCTTCCATAACAATCCGCTCATTATAGGGATCAGCTTCCCGAACCTCTACATGAATGGCATCTTCAGGGCAAGCACCCAGACAGGCACCAAGACCGTCACAAAACAAATCACCCACAAGGCGGGCTTTCCCATCTATAATCCGCAAAGCTCCCTCAGGGCAATCCGGCACACAGGCTCCGCAGCCGTTACAACGCTCTTCATCTATAGTAATTATCTGTCTTTCCATATGGTTATCTCCTAATTTAATGATTAATGAGACTATACTGTATGGAAAATTATACTGCTGTAACTTATGTTACAATTCCAATAAACTTTGTAATTTTTCCGGCTGCAGTATGGTAACAGCCTTTCCACTTGCAGAAATCAGCCCCTCATCGCACATACGCGAGATTTCACGCGAAACAGAAGGACGTGCGGAGCCAAACATTTCAGCAAGTTTTTCTCTTGATAGGGGGAGAACCAGTTCATTGGTATGAAACCGGCTGCGAAGCCGGAGTATATAATCAGCAAACCGCTGACGAATTCCTGCGAGTTCTGCCAATCGAACTTTCTCGGCCAGGAACGAAACTTTATCTCCCATTTCGCGGAGATAGCGCTCAAACACCTGCGGTTCTGCCTGAAAAACTCTGGTCAGTCCTGCACGGGTAATTATGGCTGCCTTCACATTGGTATCAGCTTCAAGAGTTACCGGAAGAAATGGATCAGATGAAAAAAGTATGGCGGCTGCGGCCGGAGCCGGAGCCTCCAGTGTCTCAACAAGAACGGTTTTCCCTGAATACTCATAAAACCGGGCGGCTGCCTTTCCTTCCAGCAAAACACAAAGATCCTCATATTTAGTTCCTTGTGTTAAGATCCTCTCCCCCGCAGGGTAGGAAACTATTCGACAGTACCGGGGAAAAAGCAGGCTGTTCAGTCTATTAACACTCAACCCCTGAAAAAGCGGGCAGCTTAGCAGCAGCTCACAATCATCAATGTAATCACTCATAGCAGCTCCGCAGCAAGTTCGGCAAGTTCACTTCTCTCAGACTTTAAGAGAGTAACGTGACCGAATATTTTTTGTCCCTTAAATAACTCGACCAGATAGGTGAGCCCGTTTGAATCACTATCAAGGTAGGGACTGTCTATCTGGTTTGGATCGCCGGTCAATACAACCTTAGTATCTTTACCTGCACGACTAACGATAGTTTTTATCTCATGAGGTGAAAGATTCTGCGCTTCATCAACAATTATAAACTGTTTAGGAAGAGATCTTCCACGAATATAGGTTATAGCCTCAATCTCAACTCTGCTGCTTTTGAGTATCCCTTCGACATTCTTATAATCAGATTTATTAGTATTAACCGAAACTATCAGTTCAAGGTTATCAACAAGCGGTTTCATCCAGTGCGACAGCTTTTCTGACTTGTCACCCGGAAGATATCCGATATCTTTACCCAACGGCATTATTGGCCGGCTGGCCAAAACACGGTTATAGGCTTTGCTCTCAAAAACTTTTTTCAATCCTGCTGCGAGCGCAAGTAGTGTTTTTCCCGTACCCGCTTTGCCCACAAGGGTAACAAGGGATACTTTCTCATCGAGCAGCAGATTAAAAGCCATTTGCTGCTGCGGGTTAAGCGGGGCTATTCCGCTTACACCATTTTCATAGGTTTCCACATACACAATATGGCCGCTTCCCTCTTCCGGTTTATTATAACGGACAGTAATTTGTCTCCCGGAATTGTCTGTAAGAAGCAGAAATTCGTTCTCAAAAAGTTTATCCTGCCAGTCAATCCTTTCCCCTTTTATCAGACTGTCTATTATATCCGGGGAAACAGAAGTTTCCCTATATCCGGCATAGAGACTTGCAAGGTAGGCTTTCTGCTTCTCATAATCCACTGCATGAAGACCAAGAGCCCGTGCTTTTACTCTGGCATTAATATCTTTTGAAACAAAGAAAACTTCATTTTTAACATTTGGATGAGCAGCCTGCTTCTGTATCGTCAATGCACAGAAAATAATTTTATTATCATTACTGTTAAGAGGGAGATCGGTGGCAAGCTTTTTATCAAATTCCAATGCAATGCGAAGTGTAGATCCATTTTCAATCTTCACTCCTTTTGCAAGACCGTTGTGTCCTGTCCGCTCTTCGATAAACCGAATTGCCTGCCGGGCACTTCGTCCCCGTTCATCAGAATAGGTCTTCAATTTATCCAACTCTTCAAGTACCCAGATTGGAACTACTACTTCACAATCCTTAAATGAGAGTATTGCATCCGATCGGTGAATAAGAACGTTGGTATCAATAATGAAAGTTTTGACTATTTTTTTACTCATAACAATACTCCTGTCATCATAAGCATAATTGAATTTCTGCCAGATATCCACCTTTTTTTGCATCAGGTGCAGTCGCCTACTCAATACTAATCACTTTTTCCTGATCATACAGCACTTTCACCTGTTTACCGGGCTGTACCAGCAGGTAATCATCTTCATGCCACTCTCCATGGATAAGTCCGGTAATAATTCGCATATCACCTTCGATTACTTTTAGTTTTTTATTCTCTTCTTCTGCCAGGACTCTCATGGTCTCCACAGATCCCAAATGGGACAGCTCCGGAACATCTATGAATATCAGCTCATCGCTATGTATTACCGGATGAAGAGTTTCCCACACATATTTTGCATTCTCTTCACCGTACTGCTCTACAAGCTCCTCATAGTCCTTATCAAGACCCATCATTTTACCTGTATCGGTATTCCGTAAATAGTCATTACTTCTCTCCATATAGCCTACAGAGCTCCATTGGGAACTCAGTTTCTCACTGAAATGCTCAAGAAACTTTTGTTTGGAGCCGAGAAATATGGTACAGCAGTCATGTGCCCGCGGAATTATCAGCGGTAGGGTACGTGCTTTTAAACCGGCAATACTGTTTCCGCAAAGTCCATAGCCCAGAAGGATTGCGTCGTACTCACCGCTTTCATCGGCTGCATCTATTTTACTTTGCAGGTTTTCATTCAGGGAAGCCGGGTCTTCATGGGCTCCGAGCCTGGTAAAATCCAGATCTATAATATGCGGGGAATTGGAGATGGCCAAACAGGCCATTCTCATAAAAACCTCGCAGGATATTAGCTTATACTTCATGTTATCTCCATAATATGAATACCTGGATTTGAAGTTTTTGATTTGAAGTATCTATATTATTATATAGTAACACTATATCAAAAATCAAAAACTTCTGGCTAATCGGCAGCTCTTTCAAAATTAGTAATTTTGAAAGAGCCTCACCTAATAAGGAGAAACGTTTCCCACCCTTTTCGGGACAGTTGAAAAATCCAGCTGAACACAGTCTACAACAAAAGGGGCTGTTGCAAAAGTCAGAAAAGACTTAAGCGACAGCCTTTTTTATATAAACACTTATACCGTAATAATTTACCAAATAAAAGGGATTGCGACGCAACCCCAATACGTGTTATAATTTGTTTTACCACAAACAATTAAAGGTAACACGCATATGAATATTACATCTTTTCCCCAGCATAATCAATTATTTCTTGATTTAAATATCTCAATTCCTTTTGAACTTGCAGAACAGGAAACAGCTCTTCTGCTTCTTCTACAAAACCTTGATTACTGTAAATTCTTTCCTCCTAAGAAAAAAACAGGTCGTCCTTCTGCCCTAGATCCCTACACCATGATGATTATCCTCTTGTATGCCCGCACCCAAGGCAAGTACAGTTCCCGTGAATTAGAACGACTGTGCACACGTGACTTATTCCTGATCAAAGTGCTTGATGGGAGAAAAGCGCCAGACCACTGCACTTTTGACCGGTTTGTTCATACCCACGAACAGGCCATTGATCAACTGTTCTTCCAGGTCGTGGGAAGACTCGAACAACTCGGTGAGTTAACTAAGGATGTGGTATATCAAGACGGTACAAAAATTGAATCAAAAGCAGGACGATACTCTTTCGTCTGGAAGAAAGTAACCTTGAAGAACCAAGAGAAGCTCTCCGGCCATATCCATACCTTGATTAGTGAGGTTAGTGATTATTACCAGTGGGAAATACCCACTGATGATCTCCTTGTGGCCCTAGAAGAAATTCGATCTCGATTAACTGCAACCAAAAAGTCGGTGATCCCAGAGACATCCGGCAGAGGTCATCGATTAACTGCTGTCCAACGATTCTACCGAGATGCCAGTGCGTATCATGAAAAACTTACCCGATACCAATGCTATCTTGCTTCCATGCAAGGACGTAACAGTATGAGTAAGACAGATTCCGATGCCACATTTATGCGGATGAAGGATGACTATATGAAAAATGGTCAGCTCAAACCCGCTTACAATCTGCAGGTATTAGTAGATGGTGGCTATACGGTAGGAGCCTATGCCAGTGCTGATCGAACAGATTATGTAACACTGATTCCAGCCCTTGATCATATGCATAAGCACATCGACTGGACCTACCGGGGATACTGTGCTGATAGCGGCTATGACAGTCAGCAGAACTTTGAAGCCTTGGCACAGCGGGGAATCACTGCTTACATCAAACCACAGAACTATGAACAATCTAAGAAGCGGAAGAGAAAGCAGGATATTGGTCGTAGACAAAACATGGAGTATGATGAGTGTGGTGATTTCTTTGTCTGTGCTGCAGGCAGAAAGCTGATTTTTAAGCAGATGCGTAAGTCAACCAACCAGTATGGATATACTACGCAGATTCATATCTACTACTGTAAGCGGGGGTGCAGGAGCTGTAACTTTAGAAAAGTCTGCATGAAGAAGAATACAGCAAAGTATAAGCATCTGTATGTGAATCGGCAGTTAGCAACCTACCATGATCAAGCTCTTGAGTCGATTACGAGTGACAGAGGGAAAGAGGTTCGGGTCAATAGAAGTATTCAGGCAGAAGGAGTCTTTGCGCAGATCAAGGGGAATTGGTCATTCAGACGATTCTTACGGTCTGGGATGAAAGGAATCTATACTGAATGGCTGCTCGTCTGCTTAGCAATGAATGCAGTTCATCTGGGCAATAAATTGGCTCGTAATCAAATGGGGACTCCATTTTTTTACCGTATTGCTGAAAATACAGCTTGATTTTAATCCTAAATATTAACAGATGAGGTTCTCAACAGGTCAATTAGTAGGATACCTGTGCCCAGAATCTTGCACTGAGAGGGCTGCTGGTGTATGTTTTTGGCGTTTTTTTGATTTTTGGTTCGTCAGGTTGATTTGCCTGCTAAATAGAGAAAAGAGGCTGTTACATATTTCACTTTTGCAACAGCCCCAAAAGATTTATGTAAATTTATTAAATTTGCTCTACTTCTTATAGAGAGGTCTGGTCTGATAGGTTGTATGGAGCAGGTGATGTGATTTCTCACTAAGCGGTGCACCAAGATAATCCTTATAGATATGCTTAATTTCATGATTGTCATGTGAACAGCGGATTACACTCATCTCATCATCTTTATAGAGACCGGCAATTCTCATTTCACGAATATTGTCGGTAGTTGAATAGGGTTGGCCGCCCCCGGCAATACAGCCACCGCGACATGCCATTACTTCAATAAAATGATAGGGAGGTTCGGCATTATTGCTCTTTGCTTCACGAATCTCTTCCAGAAGCTCGCTGACATTGGCCATTCCATGTGCAACAGCAATTTTAACTTTTGTTCCTTTAATATCTACTTCACCCTTTTTGATACCTTCCATACCACGAACTGCATTGATATTGACATCGACCATATTCTCACCTGTTACCAGATTATATGCTGTTCGAACAGCTGCTTCCATTACCCCGCCGGTATTACCGAAAATTGTTCCTGCACCGGAATAGGCACCAATGAGAGAATCTGCTGCTTCTTCAGGG
>JABMQR010000114.1 GCA_013202335.1 Bacteroidota bacterium | reverse complement strand
TAGAGTCCCTCCCTAACGCTCTCGTAGACTGAATGTGAAAATAATAATACAGCTGTTGTGATTTGTTAGCCAATTAACTACTTTCATTTCTAAATTTATACACTTAGAAGATCATCATAAGGATCCCAAAGTTTTCTTGCCTGCTTAGAAAAAGCTACTGCCAATTTTCTATCTCTGTATGCCCTGAAATGGCATCTTGGCTCAGTAGGCGAAATAATATCGTAGATTGGAAAAAATCCATGTTTCCTGATTACCGGATGTATCAATCCTGCACAGTGCTCACAAAACTGCATGCAGAGTCTACCAAGGTAATATTGAAAATGCTCAATCAAAGCCGAACTATTTCCCTGCTGTAAGTGCTGGTAAATACCTTTAGATACTATTTGGGCAGTTCTTCTGCAGAGCTCAAGTAAAAAACCAAGATCATACTGTTCCATAATAAAATCTATAGTTGTATTTGACCAAAGTGGAAATCTCTATGTAACTCGCCAGTATCACGGTACCTCATTTTATATTCTCCTATTACCATAAAAACTGGAATAATTATCAATATCCCTTGTCCCAATCATCCTCTATATCTCGAGCAATTTCTTCTGTTTTTAAGTGAGGCTCTTTCAAAATTATAAGTTTTGAAAGAGCTATCTATTAGAAAAAATTTTGGATTCCGTTAAATTGTTGTATTACAATATATTACCTATTTATCAAAAAACTTCAGGAGGCAATTCCTAAAAATATTCGATTAAAAAAATTGCCTCCAGTGACCTTTAACTTTCAGGCAACTATTTCGTTAATAGTACAGGAATCAGATTCGGTCCCACAGCTCTTCATACCGTTCAAAATTCTCGGCTTCATGATAAGCATACCCATCAAAGTATTCTGCATATCTCTTAACCACTTCTTCTATGAGCTTAGGATTTTTGGTTTCTCCCGATAAATATGGCAACTCATTGCGCCAATCCCATACCCTGAACCAGCATAGCAGCAGTTTCCCAGCTTCCCTTACTCCTGCATATTTATCACGTACTTCCCGAAACCATACCTCACTTCTATCCAATATCGGTTCTCCAGCAGCAACTATCAATCCCTCTACAAGATTTTCTTTTACCCAGCTTTCATAGTCCAGCTTCATATGTCCCATTGGGGATATGTTCATCATGGAATATCCATCACTGTGAATCCCCAACCAAAGCGGTACTCCTTTTTCCTTGATCATTACTGACGCCTTGCGGATGAATTCGGTAAAATACTCTCCCTGTAAATCATATAGTTTCAGTTTATCAAAATCTTCCGTGAGAATATTGACTCCATAGCGTTTCGCATACTCTTCCACTACCGGTTCATTATAGCCAAAATCATCAAGGTCTCGGCATTCATTCCCAAACTTTGCATGGCTTCTAGTACATAGATATACCCCATCCAAATCATAACTGAGAACTTCCTCCAATTCTTTCAACCTAAAATCGACCACTTCTGGGTATGCATAACAGAGAGCTCCTCGCAAGTACCTCTTCTGATCTCTACTTCTCCAAGTGCATTCAGTATGCTCTAGGACAAAATCACTGATCAATCCAGGGTTGGCATCCTCATCCATTACCGTTACCCATGCAAATACTTTCACACCATATTTCCGGCCAAGTCGGCAGGCGACTTCCAGTGGATCAAATTTACGTAGGATCCTTACCATGTTGTACGGATATGGAATACCTCCAACATATTTTGCTTCATACCAAGAGCGCACTTTACTGTGCCATGCTGCAACACCACAAATCGAGAGACGCCACAATACCGTGGTTACCCCATTTGCAGCACACTTTTCAAAAAGTTCTTCTATCCGGCTCTCGTCATATAGCGAACTTGAACCGTAAACCAAGTCGTAATAATCAACATTAATGATGGTTTCCTGCATAAAATCGACTCCTTAATCTTACCAAAAACATAAGTGTTTTTTCTTTTAATTATAATACTTCAGGCATTAATCCATTGTAGCCACGCTCCTCCTCATTGGCAATCCAGAACTCAGTTTCTCCAATAGTATCAAAATAACCCAACCCGAAATCAAACAGCATAGGTTCCACCAACGGCAATACAACACCCCACTCTGCAACTTTTTTACCTATGCTCCTTACTGTTGCATCTGCTTAAGGACCCTAAAGGGAGTTATCTATACCTCTATCAAGTTCTGTTTTCATCATATACCATCCTGAAAATCTGTTTTCTCCTGTAAATATTCACTGATGTTTTTCACAATTTCAATATTACCATCCACAGGAACCTGATCGGCTACACCAATAATGAATGGTGTCCCCTTCCAGGCTACTAAAGTACGTTCAATTTGCCGACGTACATCATCCCAGGTGTAAGGACTGGTGAACATGGTTCCGGGTACTCCGCCCCACAGCACCACCGAATCATCGCCTACGATAGTCCTGATATCTTCAACTTCAACAGTTCCGCAGGGAGCAGGTGTTAATGCTTCAATAATATCAATCCCTACATCAGCAATCTTTCCGGCAATATCATTAATCACACCATCAAGATGCACTGCACAGGGAACCCCTGCGGGATGGAGTATTTGGAGCCGCTCCTCGTAAACGTTTCGCATGTATTTATCAAAATATCCTGACATATTATCTCCGGACACATTATCAGCAAAGTGAACTAGTGGTGGCTGCAGCTTAGCCAGTGATTGAAGCAGTGGTTTCTCCTGCTCTGTCATCATCCTGAAAATATGTTTCATTCGATCGGGATAATCCATAAGCAAGTAGACCCCATTCGCCACCCCGGACCACTCGTAAAAGAGTGAAGACAAAGGACCTCTTGGCATTGCCAGTGCCGGCATTCCCCCGAACTGTTTCCATCTTTCCAACTGCACTGGATAGTTGTCAATAAACTGCGGAACCATGCGGCGATGTTCTATCAGATACTCAAATACTATAAGATCTTCCACTCCCTGGATTGCATGTTTTGTGTGAGCCCAAGAGCAGCTTCGGTCCATAAAATTTACCGATTCAGATATTGTTCCAAGGGGTGTTTTCCATGTTGTCCCGATATATTTTGGTCCCCGATCAACTATAACCTGCACAGTTTGATCATAAACAGGCTTACCACACCAAAACTGATCATATTTATAGTAAGGGAACACTCCCAGTGATTTGCATAGATCAAGAAACCCGGATTCAGTTCTCCATAATGGATCTGCTGTGCCGTCCTGTTCACGGCCGGCAATCCAGTACTCAAGATCTGCTGTCCAAGGGATATTTTGTCCCTCTTTAATGATATCAAGAAAAGCTGTTGTTCTCGCCATCGATTATTCTGGTTTTATATAATTATATTTAATACATATTTCACGCCGCTCTTCCGGTTGGAGCATGGGAAGTTTCCCTTCAGACAATTTGCACTCCTGGATAAAGCCCAACTGTTTTGCATCACCAATATAGTCACGTATTTTCATGCCTACCCCCCCCCTATTCTCATTTTCATAATAATAGCAGGTTAAATATATTTTGTCAAGTTACCTGACCAATTCCAGATCCTGCCCGTTTCTTCTTGTCTTCAAACCAATCAAGATCACTGCTTATCCAGTACGACGAGTCTCTATACGATCATGATCAACATCCACAATTTCAAGGTACTATGGTTTCATCAATAGCAGGGGGTTTTGCCAGGGAAGGGTCGGCCAGAACTATATAATCAAAGTACCTACAGATTCCTTTGTGTGCAATGCCTTACCGTCCATAGCAACTATTCTCCCACTGAAAAGCACCCAACTAAGGCTTGTGGGGCAATAG
>JABMQR010000113.1 GCA_013202335.1 Bacteroidota bacterium | reverse complement strand
GGTAGAGGTAGAGGTAGAGGTAGGGCAGAAAAAGATGGAAAATATACTAAATAAATTGATTGATCTTCGTGATGTTTTAACTGAGAGCTCACTTTTTACTGTGGGCATCCTTCTGATTTTCGGCTATGTTATCGGACGTCTTGTTGTTAAAATTAAGCTGCCGGAGATAACGGGCTATATTATTGCCGGACTACTGCTCGGAGATACAGTAACAGGGATAGTGCATCATGAAATGGGTGAATCCCTTAAATTTGTCACAGATCTTGCATTGGGGTTGATAGCATTAACCATTGGTGGTGAATTTTACTCCGCAAAGCTGAAAAGTATGGGGAAGGCAATTGTAATTATGACCATAACTCAGGTTGGGTTAACTTTTGCCGCGGTATCAGCAGCGATGGGTCTTCTTGGAATGGAATTGCCTTTTGCCCTTCTTTTGGGGGCGATAGCAACAGCAACTGCACCCGCCGCAACAGTCGCTATAGTTCAGGCCCTGCGTGTACACGGGAAGTTTGTCGATCATCTTTATGGATTGGTTGCATTGGATGATGCCGGAGCCGTAGTAGTATTCGGTGTTGTGTTTGCTCTTGCCGTTGGCATGCTGAACCCGGTTTCAGCCGGGGCAGGATATCTTATACTCCATGCAGTTCAGGAAATAGTGTTCTCCTTACTTATTGGTGCTGCAGCCGGCTATGTGATTCATCTCATGACCAGAAACAAGAAATCCCAGAACGAAATCCTTCTTATAGCTTTAGGAATTATTTTCATTGAGACTGCACTTGCAAAAGTATTTGAACTTTCACCCCTGATGTCTAATATGGCAGCCGGGGCACTCCTTATAAATGCTTCACCCCGTAATCATCGGCTCTTTAAAATAATTGAGCCGTTAACCCCGCCTATTTACGCACTGTTTTTTGTTATAGCTGGTACTGAACTTAACCCGGGAATATTGATACAAAAAGAGATTTTAATAGTCGGGTTTGGATTCGTTATCGTTCGGGCTTTTGCTAAATATTTTGGGGTGCGCATGGGAGCGGTACTTTCAAAATCCGATCCTCCTATCAGGAAGTATTTGGGGTTCTGCATGGTTCCCCAGGCGGGTGTTGCTATAGGACTCGTGTTAATGATCCAGGCTTCACCAATGATTGCAGATCTGTCACATTTGTATGGTGATAGAATAGTCATGATGGTGAATATTGTGCTGCTTTCTGTATTTGTAAACGAATTAATTGGCCCCTCTCTCTCAAAATTTGCGATTGTCCGGGCAATGAAGGATTAAGCTATGAAAATATATGAAATATTAGATAAAAGCTGCTGCAGTATCTCTCTGGAGGGACGAAACAAAAATTCTATTCTTCGTGAACTTTCCGAGCTGGCCGTTAAGAACAGTGAAATAAGCGCCTTTAGTGCAGAAAGTGTATATAACACTTTAGTTAAAAGGGAAGAAGAGGGATCTACCGGTTTTGGAGAAGGTGTTGCTTTACCTCATATAAGGCTCAAAGGCTTGAAGGACATGTTTGTCCTTATTGCTGTTTCAAAGCATGGTGTGGATTTTGATGCAATCGATAAGAAGAAGGTGAAGCTGTTTTTTCTTATTGTTGCTCCGGAAGATAAGGTGACTGAACATGTTCAGGTGCTGGCCGGTATTTCACGTGCTCTGTCAGCAGGGAACTTGAAAAACGAGCTGCTGTCTGCTAAGTCGCAAGGTGTGCTCTATGAAACCTTTCTGCGAAGTGTACAGCAGACTTCCGGTGACATCAGCCAAAAAAGAGATATGAAATTGATGTTTATTATTCTCTATCTGGAGGATATGCTCTATCACATTCTGGAATACTTTATTCAGGAAGGAATAGATGGAGCGACGATAGTAGAATCTTCCGGGATGGGTGAATACATCTCTAACATACCTCTATTTGCCTCTTTTATTGGTTTTATGAATGAAAAGAAGAACCGCAGTAAAACAATTATGGCAATGATTCCTGCTGAAAGACAGCAGGAAATTCTGGAAGGAATAGAGAGTATAACCGGGGATCTGGATAAAAAAGAGGGTGCAATGATCTTTGTGACAGATATTACCTTCTATAAAGGGACGATGAAGATGCTTGGTTGAGAGTGGGCAAGGGTACTTGCCTTGGCAGTTACTTTGTAACTGCGGGATGTCTAGCTCGGTAGGACTTGGAAAAGAGTACTTATCTTGGCAGTTGCGATGCAACTGCGGGATGTCTAGCTCGGTAGGACTTGGATAAGAGTACTTATTTTGGCAGTTATGCAATAACTGCATAGACAAGTACTCTTGTCAAGTTGCGATGCAACTGCGGGATGTCTAGCTCGGTAGGACTTGGATAAGAGTACTGGAACCAGTGTACTGGGTTTGGCAGTTATTGCGCAAATACGTGGATTTGAAAATTTCAAATAATCTTCAATTTATAAGAAGTAAACCGGCAATAATTCCCAAAGTCAGTATTAATACCGCAAAATCCATTTTTCTGAATGAAATTGAACCGTGAAGAATTTCTTCATCGAATAATCTTGCTTCAAGGGCATAGGAAATTTCTTCAGCCTTTTGCAGAATCAAATCAAAAATTTGGGATGAGAAAGAAATAATCCGTTTTATTGGATTTCGCCAGGTATTATCTAATCTTGATTTTCTTGCTTCCTTTATTTCCAATACTGAATCAAATATAATAGGAATGAAACTAACAGTCAGGTTGAATCTGACGGCTGTTCTCTTTGGGTTAAGAAATTTGAAGGGTCGGAGAAACCAGTAAAGAGCCAGGGTCAAATCTTCAGGGGCAGTTGTATCTGTGAGTAAAAGTCCTGCTGCCACAATGAGTATAAACCGTGCACCATAATAGAGGCTGCTAATCAGGCTTTTCGAAGAAATCCATCTTGAGAGAACTATGAGTATCAATAAAAGGAGGAAAAACCGCAACTCTTTTCTATATTTGGTAAAAGGAAGACGTGCTATCAGGCAGCCTGATAATACGTAACCGCAAAGAACAGCAAACTGCAGCGGATTTACCGCAAACATTGCTGCAGAAATGGTGAAAATGATGATTATTTTAATACGCGGATCAATACGGTGAATTATAGAGTTTCTGGCCTGATAGTGGAAAATCAGTCTTTCAGCCATGTCATTTCCTTAATATCAAAATCTTTACTTCCGGAATTCTGTACACGAACACCGCATGCAGCCGCGGAATAAATTGCCATTTCCGGTCTGTCGTCGGCAGCAATAGCACCATTTTCAAAAAGGATCAGACGATCTGCATATGCCAATACTTTATCCAGATCGTGGGTGACTACAATAATTGTATGTCCGGTTTTTTTTAACGAAACCAGGATTTTCAGAACCTGAAGAACACCTGGATAATCCAGGTTTGTAAAAGGTTCATCAAGAGCAATGATAGAAGGATTCATTGCCACAACACCTGCAATAGTTAATCTTCTTTTTTCCCCGCCTGATAATGTTCTGGCCCGCTGGTCGGCATGCTCCTCAAGTTCCATTGTTTCCAGCGCTTTCCTGATCCTGGTCTTGATCTCATACTTTTTGATCTTCAGGTTTTCCAGTCCAAATGCAATATCCCTTGATACCGTTTGGCCAACAATTTGGCTGTCGGCATCCTGAAAAACCAGCCCAACAGATTGACGGGCTTTATAAGGATTATCTTTAACAGAAACACCATTGATGATAATTTCCCCGGAGGCGGGTGTATACAGACCGTTTAAATTCCTGAGGAATACTGTTTTTCCTGAACCATTTCTCCCGGAAATAACAATGAATTCACCTTCACTTACCTGAAGGGATATATTCCTAAGAGCATAGGTTCCATCAGGAAAACGGTAAGATATGTTTCTTACTTCAAGCAGACTCATGCATTGCCCCAGAATGCAGGAAGTTGTAAACTCTTTCACTGAAAAGACTGCCCAATGAAATGGCAGCGATCATTTTTATAACGTCTCCGATTATGAAAGGACCCATTCCAAAACCATAAGCCTTACCCCAATCTATCTTGAGAACGATTTTCAACCAGGGAACACCGATACTATAAAAAATCAGTGATCCTAACAGTGTTCCAACCGTTACCAAAGCTGTTTGTACAATAATGCTTCGCATCATTTGAGCTTTCTGGTCTAACAGCAGATGATACATTTTAGTTCCCAGTTCTGAAAACATACCGGTCACATATACTGCCGGAATTGATGCTAAAAGATATCCACCGGTTGGTCCAAAAAAATGTGCTATGCTTCCGGTTCCTCCGGAAAAAACAGGCAGCCCAAGAGTTCCGGCTATCAGATAGATAAAAACAGCTGAAACACCAATTTTCCTGCCGCCAAGAATTCCTGCAGTAAGGATGAAAAAAGTCTGCAGAGTTATAGGAACCGGTCCTATAGGCACAGAAATATAGGCTCCGGTAGCAATTAAAGCGGCAAATAGGGAAGTAAGCACAGTTGATCTAATATTCATGATTCCTCACTCTTTTTTAAATAGGATTAGTGTTAGCTGCAGTGAGAATACTGCGGTT
This sequence comes from Bacteroidota bacterium, assembly GCA_013202335.1. The sequence goes on along the minus strand of JABMQR010000113.1, from coordinate 16,734 downwards.
AACATTAGTATAATTCAATTAACAAATTACAATATCTTCAAGCCCATAGGCAATGCACAGAGATTGATTTCAGAATACTTTATTAAAATATTCTGGTTTTTGCAGCTTCCTTCCTGTTTAATTATAAAGTTTATTATAGAAGGTGCAGCCCTAAATAAACAATTGTTGAGCCTTTACGTTACAGATTTTACCAGGAACCCTCTTGAAGATGGAAGAATCATTTTCAAGAGGTATCTTCAAAAAGAGTGAAATGACTTGACAAATGGTTTCCTACAAATCAGTATTATAAGAAAACAGGAGGCCGAAATGAAAAAATTTACACTTATTATGATTTGTCTGATTATGGCAACCTCTCTATTTGCCGCCGGCGCAAATGAGGAAGCAGCAGATGCTGCACCACAGGCAACTGACAAGTTGGTGGTCTATTCACCAAACAGCGATGGACTACTCAATGCAACTATTCCCGCATTTGAGGCGATGTATGATGTGAAGGTAGAAGTTATCTCCGCGGGAACAGGCGAAGTATTCAAGAGACTGCAAGGTGAGGCGCATTCACCATACGCAGATGTAGCTTTTGGCGGTGCTTATGCGACTTACATGATCAATGAAGAACTCTTTGAACCGTACACTTCTGTAAACAATGACAACATAATTGATATCTATCAAAATACAACAGGATTTATTACACCCTATGTGTTGGACGGAAGTCTTATTCTCGTGAACAAAAGCCTTATCGGTGATATTGAGATTAAGGGATACAAAGATCTCTTGAATCCCGCATTAAAAGGAAAAATTGTTTCTGCAAATCCAACAGCTTCTTCAAGTGCCTATGCTCATCTGACCAATATGCTGAATGCAATAGGTAAGGGTGACTACGAAGACGAAGCAGCGTGGGATTTTGTACAGGCTCTATTTTCAAATACTGTTGTTATCGGCAGTTCCAGTTCAGTTTGGAAAGGCGTACGTGACGGCGAGTATACTGTAGGACTCTCTTATGAAGATCCAAGCATTCAGTTGGTTAGAGATGGAGCTGATGTAAAAGTAGTATATATGGAAGAGGGCGTTGTCTACCTTCCTGCGGGTTCCGGTGTGGTAAAAGGTGCTAAGAACATTGTTAACGCAAAACGTTTTATCGACTTCATCACATCTACTGAGATCCAGAATGTCTATGGTACAAGTATAACCAACAGACCTGTTATGGCTAATGTTGCTACTCCAGACTACATGGTCAACATAAGTGATATAAATATCATTGCTGAAGATATGGAGTATGTGTACAAGAACAAACAAGCCCTGCAGGATAAATTCAAGGACATCTTTGTCGACATCCAGGGTCAGTAAAGGCAGGTTCGGAATATGAGTGTTAAAATCTCAATTAGCAATGCAAAAAAAATGTACGGGAACAACACGATTATTCCGAATTTATCCATTGAAATTCGTGATAAGGAATTCTTCACACTTCTTGGTCCTTCAGGTTGTGGGAAAACGACCTTGTTGCGGATGATAGCCGGTTTCAATACGATTGAAGGCGGTGATTTCTTTTTTGATGAGAACCGCATAAACGACATGGAAGCCAGTAAACGGAATATTGGCATGGTTTTTCAAAACTATGCCATATTTCCGCATTACACTGTTCGGCAAAATGTTGAGTTTGGTCTTAAGAATCGGAATTATCCTAAATCAGAAATTCATAGCTCAGCATCTGAATTCCTGGAACTAATGCAGATTCTTGAGTTTTCTGACAGGATGCCGGAACGTCTTTCAGGCGGTCAGCAGCAGCGTGTTGCTCTTGCACGGGCACTTGTCATTAAACCGGATGTGTTGTTAATGGATGAACCTCTCTCTAATCTTGATGCAAAACTCCGGATGGAGATGCGTCAGGCTATCCGCAATCTCCAGAAAGAGGTCGGAATAACAACCATCTACGTTACTCATGATCAGGAAGAGGCGATGGCGATCTCTGATCGAATAGCAGTAATGAAAGACGGGGTTATACAGCATGTCGGAACCCCACAGGAAATTTACCACCGGCCTACAAACATTTTTGTTGCAACATTCATTGGCCGTACAAATTTAATAGATGCAAAATATGATTTAAAAAACAAGAGGGTGCTGATGGATGGGTATGCATTCAAAATGGAAATCATATCATGCAAAACAGATTCACCTGTTATACTTTCTGTCAGACCGGAAGACTTCCTCATGTCAAAAGATTTAATTAATGGAATAAGATGTACAATTTCAGACAGCATCTTTCTCGGGTTGAATACCCATTATCTTATTACGCTCCCAAATAGTCAAACAGTTGAGATTATCCATGAGTCAGACATGAACAGCAGCTTCAAGCCGGGCGATACAGTCTATTTAAGCATCAAAACTGAAAAGATTAATGTATTCACAAAAGATGGGAATCGGAATTTGCTCTATGCAACTTAAGCAGAAAACCAGGGAAAAATTAGATGTTTGGAGTCTGGTGACCCTCCTGATTCTGGGTCTTTACGGGCTTTTTCTTATTTACCCACTATTAAATTTACTTGGTCAATCTGTGATCGATAAATCGACGGGTAAGTTTACCCTTTCGTATTTTTACAAATTTTTCAGCAAACCCTATTATTTTAATACTCTGCTTAACAGTTTTAAAGTAACCTTTTTTGTTACTATTCTCACGGTGCTTTTGGGAACACCGCTTGCTTATTTCTTTACACGATATAAGATAAGAGGTAAGTCGTTCCTCAGAATTCTCATTATTCTCTCTTCCATGTCAGCTCCATTTATTGGTGCTTATTCATGGATACTTCTGCTTGGAAGAAGCGGTGTAATAACCACCTTTTTTCATAATACTCTGGGAATCCGGATTCCAAGTATCTATGGTTTTGCTGGAATCCTCACAGTACTTACTCTACAACTCTACCCACTAATATTTCTTTACGTTTCTGGTGCTTTGAAAAATGTAGACAACTCTCTCCTTGAGGCAAGCGAAAATTTGGGATGCTCAGGTTCAAAGCGGTTTTTTATTATTGTTGTTCCGCTTATAGTTCCGACCCTGCTGGCTGGAGGTTTGCTGGTTTTTATGAGATCTCTTGCCGATTTTGGAACCCCTATGCTAATAGGTGAAGGATTCAGAACATTTCCTGTGACTATATTTAATGAATTTATCAGTGAATTAGGCGGGGATGACGGTTTTGAAGCAGCAATATCTATAATTGCAATTATTATTACCACCTTGGTATTTCTCATCCAACGGTTTTTATCAACAAGAAAACAATTCACGATGAACTCGTTGAATAAAATACGACCTATAGAAGCTACGGGGTTTACTAAAATATTTATTCATTTCTACTCCTACTTTCTTATAGGTCTCTCCATCATGCCGCAAGTGTATATTTTCTATACTTCTTTCAAGAAAGTTAATGGGACAGTATTTGTTCCTGGATATTCATTTGACAGCTATCTAAATGCATTCAACAAAGTTGGTCGTGCAATTACCAACACGTTAGTTATTCCTGGATTGTCATTGATTGTGATTGTATTTTTTGCGGCACTCATAGCATACATCACAGTTCGCAGACGAAACTTCTTTACCGGTATTGCTGATTCGATATCAATGGTTCCATACATTGTTCCCGGCTCCGTTATTGGTATTACCTTGCTGATTGCTTTTAACAAACCGCCGATTCTTCTAAGTGGAACTATGTTGATTATGATTATTGGATTGGTGCTGCGAAGGCTGCCCTATACTATTCGATCGAGTGTGGCAATTCTGCAGCAGATTCCGCTTAACATTGAAGAAGCTGCACTTAGTCTTGGAAGTTCAAAGGTTAAAACCTTTTATAAGATAACCATGCCAATGATGGCCGCAGGACTAATTTCCGGAGCTATCCTCAGCTGGGTGACCATGATAAGTGAATTATCAACTGCAATACTCCTGTATGTTGGGAGAACCAAAACACTTACTGTTGAAATTTATACTCAGATCATTCGCGGGAACTATGGTATTGCTGCCTCCTTATCGACTATACTGGCTGTTCTCACTATTATTTCGCTGCTTATATTCAATAAAGTTTCACATGGTGATGATCTCAGTATGTAGTGTAACGTAACCATTTAAATTTTGATTTGTTTATTTGTAGTTGACAAAATAAGTAAGTCTATAAGCCCAGTAGTTGGAGTTTGTCTTGATAAAATATTTTAGGAAAAGAAAGAAACGCGGCGATTTAACCGAAGATTATATATTGGTAACTTTTACAAATGAGCTGCCCAAAAGAGTTGTTGTCAGAAGTGAGGATGACAGTTTTGATTATATCCGAACTATTGATATAGAAGCAGGTAAAACGGTTAAAGAGCAGATGAAAAAGGGTGCTCATATTTGTGTTTGGGATGCTAATAAGATAGTAGGAGAATATACCATTAAAAAGGACAAAAATGATAATATAGAGATCGTGATTACATGATTTCCAAAGCCTGACTAATGTCAGAAATTATATCATCAATATGTTCGAGACCTACCGATAATCTAATCATAGATTCCGTTAATCCGAATTGTTTTAGCTTCTCCCGGCTGTAACCTCTGTGTGTAATTGCAGCAGGCAGCTGGATAAGTGATTCGCAGTCTCCCAGGCTGACAGCTGTTTTAATCATCTTTAAATTGTTTATAAACTGTTTTGCTTTAACCAGTCCTCCGGAAACTTCAAAACTTATCATTCCACCACCTGATCTCATTTGGGAAGATGCTAATGAAAACTGGTTATGAGAAGGTAGTCCCGGGTAGAATACTCTGGTAATTTTCTTATGGTTTTCAAGGAAGGAAGCCATTTTTGCAGCATTTTCAGTATGCCGATCCATTCTTATTCCAAGGGTTTTCAGGCCTCTGATCATCAGCCATGCGTTAAATGGGCTCATTACACCGCCGAACTCGCACATATAATCAAATTTAAGTTTAAAACCATACTCCTGATCTATAGTAACTGCGGCACCGCCAAGTGCATCTCCATGTCCGCAAATATATTTAGTTGCACTGTGAACCACAATATCAGCACCTAGTTTTAATGGGTTCTGTAAGTAAGGTGTAGCAAAAGTATTATCAACTACAACTTTAGCTCCATATGTATGAGCTATTTCTGAAACAGCAGCAATATCTATTATGGATAGGGTTGGATTTGCCGGCGATTCAAAAAAGACTACCTTTATGTTACTTCCGGACTTACCTGCAAATGCATTCTTTACGGAATCCAGATCAGTCAAATCAGTCAGCAGGGATGATACATTATATTTTGGGAGAAGTTTTGTGACCACAGAATATGATGATCCATATAATGTTTTATGGGCAAGGACCTCATCTCCAGGTTCAAGGAGTGAAAAAAGTACTGAAGAAATTGCAGCCATACCTGAGGAAAATGCCACTGCGGCGTTTCCTCCTTCAAGCTCAGCCATACGATTCTCAAAGAGCCGTAATGTTGGGTTGTTCCCTCTGGTGTAGACATAATCGCTGCTCTCAAATCCCATAACTTTTTCGGCATGTTCAATTGTCTCAAACGAGTATGATGAAGACATGTGAATAGGGGGTGCAATACCTCTTGTCTCATCTCCTTCAACATCACCTCCATGTATTAATAGTGTCTCTACGGCTTGTTTCTTCATGAGATCTGCTTCCTTAGTTTTGCTATGGACTGCCGATAGGGTGGGCGAAGGATTCCTTCTTCAGTTATAATTCCGGTGATATTCTGATGGGGGGTAACATCAAAAGCGGGGTTGAAAACTTCTATTCCCTCAGGAGCTCTCTGAACTCCTCCCGGGTGGGTTACCTCTTCTGCGTCTCTCTCTTCAATAGGAATTTCAGAGCCGCTCTCAATCTCGAAATCAATAGTAGAAACCGGAGCGGCAGAATAGAATGGAACACCGTACTCTTTACAAAGAACTGAGAGCATAAATGTACCAATTTTATTGCAGACATCTCCGTTAGCGGCAATTCTGTCAGCTCCTAAAATAACCAGATCAATTTTTCCATCACGTATAAGGACAGCAGCTGAGCTGTCTACAATCAATTTTGCCGGAATTCCTGCCTGAACAAGCTCCCAGGCAGTTAGTCTGGCACCCTGCTGCCTTGGACGGGTTTCATCAGCATACACAAATATATTTTTTCCTGATACATGAGCCTCTTTAATAACACCCAATGCAGTTCCCCATCCACCAGTTGCAAGAGATCCGGTGTTGCAGTGTGTAAGGATAACAGCATTGTCAGGAATAATTTCGAGTCCGATTCCCGCCATCTTCTTATTCGTTTCAATATCTTCAGCCAAAATGGCATCAGCCTCAGCTTTAAGTAAGTTGAGAGGGTTATCAACGTGTGTGGTGGAGGTAGAGATTTTTTCGGCAGCTGCAAACATTCTGCGGATAGCCCATCTGAGATTCACAGCGGTTGGTCTGGCTTTCTCAAGAAACCGGCACTGAACTTCAAGATCCTTCAGAGAGATACTCAATGTTCCTTCTGAATCTTTTTCTGCGGTATTTCTGGCGGCAATATAGACTCCATATGCTGCAGCGGCACCAATTGCAGGAGCACCGCGTACAACCATATCCCTGATTGCAAACTCAACATCTTCAGTTGAAGAACAAATGAAATATTCCAGGCTGACCGGCAGCTTCCTCTGGTCAATCAAAACAAGTGAATTGTCTTTGAACTCGATAGTTTTATAATTTTCCTGAATGGTATTCGTTGAATGCATTTTTTCCCTCTCTATAGCCTGCTGATTAAGGCTGCTGCAGTCGCAGAAGCCTCCCTGATGATTTTTTCCTCATCAAGGGTGATAACTATGTGGTTTTCCATTAAAATTTGTCCCTGACAGATAACGGTATCAATATCAGCAGCCTGGGCTGAATAGACAACTGCTGAAATTGGATCGTGCAGAGGCTGCATATGTGCTGCGCGGGTATCGATAAAAATCATATCAGCATCTTTACCAATTTCCAGACTACCGCATTGGGCATCTATTCCAAGAGCTTCCGCTCCGTATAATGTTGCCATCAGGATTGTTTCATAGGCGGATACAACTCTGGGATCTCCAGATACCCCTTTATGTATGAGGGATGTAAGATGCATCTCCTCAAGCATATTAAGATTATTATTGCTGGAGGCACCATCAGTCCCTATCGCTGTATGTAATCCCAAGGTACTGAATTGCGGTACAGGAGCAAACCCGCTTCCCAGTTTCAGATTACTGCTGGGGTTATGTATAGGAAAAACAGTATGGTTTTTCAGAATGTTCATATCTTTCTGATCAATATGCACACAGTGTGCTGCATATACCGGTCTGTCAAAAATTCCAATTGATTCCAGATAAGCAGTAGGAGTAATATTGTGCTCTGCATGAAAATCAGAATTTTCTTTTGCCGTTTCAGAGAGATGTATATGGATACGGTTATTCATCTCTGTTGAAAACTCTCTGGCTGCTGTTAGGGTTTCCAGGGAGCAGGTATAGACAGCATGAGGAGCCGTATCTATTTTTATTCTCCCATTACATGCATTATTCCAGTTTTTAACCAGTGCGTAATGTTCCGGCAGCCGTTGCTCAGTCTCTTCAATATTTCCAAAGAAGGTGGCCCCAATATTTGCACGGATGCCGGCTTGTTTTACTGCTTCGCAAGTTGCTTCCTGATTAAAATACATATCTGCAAATGCAGTTGTTCCTGATCGGATCATTTCCACAGAACCAAGAAGAGATCCTGAATAAACATCCTGATCAGTCAGTTTTGCTTCAATTGGCCAGATTTTTTTAGTTAACCAGGTAAACAGATCCAGATCATTTGCATAGTTTCTAAAAAGTCCCATGCTCAGGTGGGTATGTGCGTTTACAAGACCAGGGAGTATTATTTTACCAGCTGCATCGATTACCCTGTCAGGGATAAAGGTATCAGGTATATCTCCGATATGTACTATTTTCTCTTCATCAACAGCGATATCCATTTCTGAGCAGAGAGTTGGTTTCACCGTGTTCATGGGGATTAGTGTTCCGTTGCAAATTAGTAGTTTCATAGGGTTATACTATTATTCAATTTCATAATCTGCAAGCAGGTATGGGTATTTTTTTGCATCAAAAGTAACCAAAACAGAGGCAGTATCACGTAAGAAATCGATTTTTCCAATCTTAATATTCACAATTTCAATACCAAGACGTTCTTCAATGTCTACTCTCATTTTTTCATGATTTTCCGGTTTGATAAGTGTAATTTTTTCATATTTTATTGTTAAGGAACTCATGGATTTTCTCATCCAGAAAAATTCCATTAAAATTACGAGAACTATCATTGCTGAGTTCGCTATCAGCAGGTGCATATTGGTGTATCCGGCACTGGCCAGGGAATTAATTACTGAGATAGTAATTGCAAGGAACAGGTAGGTCATCTCTTTAACCACGATGGTTATTGTCCGATACCGGATTATCCCAAATATAGCAAACAGTCCCAATGCCAGTCCCAACTCCATATTTATACTTGAGAGCATAAAACTTAATATAAATACAGTAGAACCGATTATGATAAAAGTAAAAACAAACTCTTTACGTTTGTTTCCAGGAAAATAGACTACTCTGGAGATAATAAACAGTACCAGTAAGTTAGCCAGAAAACGAATAGTGAAATCTAACAGCGGATTATATGCTAGCATGTGCGATCCTTTCTAATGCAAGATTTGTTTTCTTAAAATTATTATATTTTAAATCCGGAAATAATGATATTGATCCGATACAATATTTACTCATACTGTCAGGTCTTATTCCGCGGCGTTTAAGTTCAGTCTGGAAAGGGTGAGTTCCTGAATGTCCGCTTTTTTTTATTTCAACGACGGCAACAGCTGGTAATGGTTTGGAACCCTGTTTTTTGCCCGGAGTGAGAAAATTCAGATCTGTATCAATGGTTATTCTCTCCTGCATATCCTTATGTATGAGGGTAATTCGTATAAACTCATTTTTTAAAGATTCAGTAAACTTATTTGCCGGGTAGGGTATCTCTTTTTTCAGGAAATCAACTAAATCAACCGGTAACTTTGTCAGATCCTCAAACTGCTCGAGGGAACCGCTCTCTGACAGAAGAAGCCGGGATTTCATGGTTCTTCCCTTAAACTTTTTTTTCACCTCCAGAAAAACCCGATGAAATTCACAATATTCCCGTATTCGGAGCTTATATCGAAGGGCTCTGCCGTTGTGATGAGATAAAAACAATTGTTTGTCAGAAGTATCAAAATAAACATTTTTATAGAGAAATTGCCGGGTTTCAAGCTCTTCCATTACAAAATAAGAGGATAAAACGGCTTCCAGAATATCATCAAGCTGGTTTGTAGAAAGAATGTACTTGATATCTACACGATCCATAAGTCTGACTGAATCCAGCTCTTTAAGTGAAAGTGGTTTATACTGTTGTAAAGTGCCGGATGTTATTTCCAATGAACTAATCCCATTAGGTAGTTTACATATTAGTCTATCTTAATTAGCAAATTATCTCAAACTGCTGGAACAATTACCTTGTTTCAAACAATACAGATTATAAATTGGTTTTTCAACACGGAATCAGAACTTTACCGGGATTTATGATTCCATATCTGCGGTCTATGTATTCTATTTCTCTTTTTGCAGCTGTTCCCTTCCAAATGTTTTTCTGATATCTCAATAACCTCACCAGGATCAAGAAGTACCGTTTTACACTTACAATTCTCTGCAAATGATTCTGCATCCTCTTTTGTCCCGACTATTGTACCCCAGTGATATGGAATAACGGTTGAAGGCTTAATACTATTTGCAGCAATTGCTGCTTCCTCTGAATTCATCGTATATTTACCACCGACTGGCAGCAGAGCAATCTCAACCGGACCTAAATGCCTCATTTCCGGTATGAAATCTGAATCACCCGCATAAAATATTTTAATATCATCAATAATGATATTAAATCCAACCCAGTTTTTTGCTTTTGGGTGAAATAATCTATGGATTGTATAGGAGGGGGTTGCATTAATACTAATGTTTCCCTCTACCGCTGTATCACCTGGATTTAAAACAGTTCCTGTTCCCAATTCCTCAATAACATCAGCAGGACCGTACACAGTCCAAGGGGTCTTCGCAATTTTTTTTATATCATAAGGAGAGAAATGGTCATGATGATTATGACTTATTAAAATAATGTCGCCGTCATGAAAGGGAGTGTGGATTTTCCATGGATCTATATAGATAGTTTTGCTGCCCATGAGTTTGAAGGTGGAATGTCCAAGCCATTCAATAAATAAAGCCATCTCCTTAACCTGCTGTCCGAAGGGATTTTTGAAAATTACTCATCTTACTTATAATAGTATACATGATTAGAGAGTGTTTGTCAGGTAAAATCTTGTTAGTTATAAATTTAAGAAGATTATTTTTCTTAAGCCCGGCACCATGCTTTATACCAGATATCTCTTTAGGCATAGTTTGTATTTCACTCGTAACCCGATGTCTACTGTCGATACCTATACTGCTGAAAAAACCGGTTATAATAGCATCATGTGCACGGGAAGTTATTTTGCAGAAATCCTAAAGGAGGATAGTTTATTCAGTCTTTTTGCGATTTTATGCTCAAATTAAATCATTTGAAGATTAAAGCCGATTTTTCAACAGGAAGTAAGGCGCTATTGCTCTTCACTGCTAATCCCGGTATGCTTTCCCTATGAATTTATGGCAGTCGATAATTCTTGGAGTTATACAGGGCATCACAGAGTTTTTGCCGGTATCAAGTTACGGGCACCTTGTGGTTTTACAAAAATTGATGGATCTTGGGGAAATCCCCGTTCTTTTCGATATTTTACTCCATATAGCAACACTCTTTGTTATAGTTTTAGCCTTTAGAGTACGTATAACCCGGATGGCTTCAGCTGTTATCAGGCTGATTTTTCATAAAGGCAGAGATGGTGATATTTCTGAAACCAAAGTTTTTGGAATAATCATCATTGGAACACTATTTACCGGTGGTATAGGGCTGGCAATAAAATCTGCCGGATTATCGCAATATCAGTGGGTTGTCTTTGTGTCATTTATCATAACCGGTATACTGCTTATTCTGGCCGGCATTCTGAAACCAAAAAAAACTTCAGTTGATCCTGGGATTTCTCAGGGCATAATAATTGGAATTGCTCAGGGATTGGGAACACTACCGGGAATTTCAAGATCGGGCATTACTATTACAGCTGCATTGTGGGGTGGAATTGATCGTGAAAAAGCAGGAGAACTATCCTTTCTGTTTTCTATTCCTGCAGTGCTGGGAGCTCTTATCCTTGAGCTGGGTAATGTAGGTAAACTGGGAAACAGTATAAATTTTTCTTTGGTAGCGGCAGGTATGATAGCGGCATTTATTGCCGGGATGATAAGCCTGAAACTACTGCTTATAGTTATAAAGGGGATGAAACTCTATCTTTTCAGTATTTACCTTATACCCTTAGGAATCATTGGATTATTGTTACTCTAATAATATATCTGTGTTATTAATAATAAAGACAGGCTTCCAGTAAAAAAAGTGAATGAGCCAATTGCATAAATTAAGAGATAAAATTGCAAAATTTATTCATTTTTCAGGAAAGCAGGCTGGATTTATGCTTACATAAATTAGAAGTTTGCAAAGGAAACGGAAGTATGCATAGCATACTTATTAAGAATAAGATGCTTTACATCTTATTCCAAGGTTGTTCTTTCAAAATTAGTATTTTTGAAAGAGCCTCGAATAAAAAATATATTACAGAAGTTCCCGATTAACATATATATATAGTATAATTTTCTATATAGAATAAAATCGAAAACTTCAAAGGCAATTTTCTGCAATTGCACCTACTATGCAGGAAATATTCAGGAGGATATGAGTGAAGTCCAAACGACCATTTTATACTTGTGCAACTATTTGTTTCCTTGGTGCAGTTCTGGCATTGGCTGCTATGATCGTTGCAGCAGGAACCGGTGAGGGAGGTTTTTTTCTCTCAATTCTCATTTCTATTGCAGGCCTTTTAACAGTAATATTTCTCAATGCCGCCTGGGCTCTCCCGTTTATTCTTTTATTGATAACTATTCTTTTGTTAATAACAGCAGCACATAACTATATATGGCCTTCTCTCCTGTTTACTGTGATACTGTTTAGTACCGCTGTATTATTCATTCACGCGCTGTTTGGAAGTGACTCTTTCTGGCTGCATAACCTTGCTTCATCAACAGGTCGGACTAAAATAACCGGACTGTACGTACTTGTGCTTTTTACGGTAGAACTTCTTGTGTTTTATTTATGGTCACGAATTGTATTCAGAAAATCCGGGAAACCACACAAGCCTGAATTTAAGAACAGACACACTTCACAGGTGCAGGACAGTACAGCCGCATCAGTTGAATCGGGTGAAATACTACCGGAAATAAGCCTGAAAGAACAAAAAAAGATTGATAGAGAAGTTTCAAAGCGTATTCGTAAAATGAAACAAAAACGTGAACGGCGTGCTCAGCTTGCAGAGGAGAAACATCAGGAAGAGTTAGCCGGCAGCAGCGAAGAACCCTCATCACCAGCTTATAGACCTGCAGAGGGGGAGCATGAACTGGGTGATTCCAATGCATTAAATGATGTGATTTTTTCCATCACAGATGAGGATAGAGAAAGCCGACCAGGTAATAAAAATTCAGCTGATTCCAATCAGGCAAAGGACTCAGATGCACATGCTCAGGATTTAGAGCACGGACTGGGAAACAAGGATTTAACGCTGAGTTTTCCGACAATTCCTGATTTGCCGGATCTGGATACTTTTGGAAAAAAGGGTAGACCTGTTCAGCAGGAGATAGTGTTTGATGACTCCACGGAGAAAGATAGTATTGATACTGCATCTGCAGCAAACTTTGAACAGGATGAGCCGGCATCATTTACACGGCTTGTTGATTATCAGGATGAATCAGCTATGGATTTTATTGGGACTGATGAAATAATTCCGGACTCTGATCAAATCGAAATTATCGAAGATGCTGAGAAAGTGTTACCTGCGAAAAAAACACAGCAGGGAGCTTCATCATCAGCTATAGATGATGATGAATTTGTTCCCGGTGTAATTGGTTTAACCTCTAATACTGAAACAGTAGATGGTGGTATTGGGGATGATGGTCCCGGGATGGGGGGGGATAAGAAATTTTTCTCCAATATTCGGAAAGGAAATTATATGCCGCCTTCTGAAGATCTTCTTATAAATTATCCTGATATTTCCAAAGATATTGATGAAAATACCCGGAAAGCCGGCGAAGTTCTTATGCAGACACTTAAAGAGTTTAAAATTGATGCGGAACTCACGGGCATACAGAAAGGGCCTGTAGTTACCATGTATGAGTTGTTTCCTGCGCCTGGAATTCGAGTACAGACAATAACAAATCTTGCTGATAATATTGCACTTCAGCTGGCTGCTTCCCGGGTGAGAATCGTTGCACCTATTCCGGGAAAACAGGCAGTGGGGATAGAGGTTCCGAACAGAGTACGGTCAATTGTTGGATTTAAAGAGATGCTTCAAACCATTGATCAATATGAAGATTTTGCGATTCCGGTGGTACTCGGTACTGATATTACAGGTGAGCAGCAAATTATTGACCTGGTAAAAACTCCGCACTTACTTATAGCCGGGGCTACAGGATCAGGTAAATCAGTCTGTGTGAATTCATTAATCTGTTCCATTCTGTATAGGAGAAGCCCAAAAGAAGTTCGTATTATGATGGTTGACCCGAAAATTGTTGAGCTTAAACTCTATAATAATATTCCGCACCTGCTCACTCCGGTAATTACTGAACCAAAAAAAGCCCTGAAAGCACTTCAATATTGTCTGTTTGAGATGGAAAGACGTTACAGCTTGCTTGACGGCTTAAATGTTCGTGACCTAAACTCCTACAACAAACGTATTGATACCTATAAGCTGGCTCGTGAGAAGCTTCCCTACATTGTTGTTATTATTGATGAGTTTGCTGACCTTATGACAACCGCTGGAAAAGAGTTGGAAGCCTATCTGGCACGTCTGGCTGCGATGGCACGGGCTGTAGGAATTCACCTTGTACTTGCAACACAGCGCCCCTCTACAAATGTTATTACTGGTATCATTAAAGCGAATATTCCATCAAGAATAGCATTTATGGTAACCAGTAATACTGATTCACGTATCATCATAGACCAACCGGGAGCGGAAAAACTGCTTGGCCGGGGCGATATGCTCTTTTCCTCATCCTGGGATCCAATTCCATCAAGAATTCAGGGTGCTTTTCTCACGGAGGAAGAGGTTGAGAAAATCGTTGAACATGTGAAAGCACAGGGTGAACCGGATTATCTGGATGAAGCGTATTTTATGGATGATGAAGAGGATGATGATGAGTTTGACAGCTACGGTGACAATGATGTTGAAGATGATCTCATGCAGGAGGCACTAAAGATTGTTTCACAACGCGGTAGTGCTTCAGCTTCTTATCTCCAGAGAAAACTAAAAATCGGATATAATCGTGCTGCAAGGATTGTTGAAGAGATGGAAGATCGCGGGATTGTTGGTCCGGCACAAGGGAGCAAGCCTCGTGATGTGCTGAGGATGCCAGGGCTGGAATAGTATATGAACACACAAACAACCACATTATTCAGACATGCTGTTCGTGACCTCTCTGTTATACCGCTCAAAGATGCGGTACTTCCCGTTTCAGTCCGCGAAGTTTTCTTCAATTTTAGTGTATATGAATCAATTAAAATAATTGAAGGGATACCGGTCTTTCTCAGAGATCATCTGGAAAGGCTGTTGGAATCTGCAAACAGGCTTGAAATTAATCACTCCTTTTCTCCGGAAGATATTTCCCGTATGCTATTTCTTTTAATAATGACAGACTCAGTTACTACAGCTACTTTTAGAGTTCAACTCATTGGTGGGCAGATCCCCATGCTCTTTATTTTTCCTCAGGACCTTCCGGTTTATCCAGATAATTATTATACAGAGGGAGTCTCTGTAATTACCTATGTGGGTGAAAGAATAATCCCTGAGGTAAAATCAAATTCACTTCTTTTAAACTATCTTGCTCAGCGTGAAGCTGAGAAAAAGCAGGCACTGGAGGCTTTGTTTATTGATCGAAACGGGTGTGCAGTTGAGGGAACGAGGAGCAATTTTTTTGCTGTTTCGGGTAACAGGCTGATAACCCCCGGAAAAGGGATTCTTGCTGGAGTAACCCGGAAATATATTCTTAAATCTGCTGAAATGATGGGTATGGAGATAATTTTTAAAGATCCTGCTCTCGAAGAAATTCTGAAGCTTCAGTATGATGAGTTGTTTCTGTCCAGTACCAGTATGGGAGCAATGCCGATATCCCGAATTGATGATGTCCTGCTGCCGAACCAGTTTGATAAGAGCCGGGAACTGCATAGGCATGTTCGAAAACTTGAGAAAAAATATGTAAGTGAAACGAAAAGAATACGAGGCTAACAGGCAGTATACAGATTTTACTGAATCTGTGAAATTGCCTTATTAATCTGAGTTACAATATGGTCATCACCAGCGAACTTTCCCGGGGAAGCTCCATGAAGCGCTATAGTCTTGTCAATTTTTCCGCCCTTCTTCTCAATTCTCGATTGGAGATACATAAAAGCTTTTCCGCTGCTCCCCACTTCCGGATCTGCCTGAAAGGTAATAATTGTCACCTCTTTACCCGAAAGATCAACACTGTCCAGGAAAGAGTTAACAGCTGGGGTGGAGGAGGATGCCCAGATCGGTGTCATGAGAAAGATGTACGTTATATCTTTAAGATTTTCGAGAAAGCTCGTATCTATCTTGGTAGATGCCTTTTTACTGGCATTGTAACCATTAATTATAAATCCAATAATTCCTGTTCGTTTTTTTTTCTCAATCAGTGGGAATACCTGTGAAATTTTGAGCTGATCGGCTAACAGTTCTGCGCCTTTTTTTGTGTTCCCGTTTTTTGAGAAGTAGATAATTCCTGTGCTTTCTGTTTTCATACTATCCAGTATATGTCAGTAGGCTAAATTATGATATACTAATCTTATTCTGTGTAATAATTATTAAATCGTTGAGGATACATATGAAAACTCTCTCATATAAAATAGTACTGGGTTTAACCACACTTTTTACCCTTGGTGCAGTAATAACGCTTATTCCTTATGCAGGGGCAAGCTACCCGAATGTTTTTGGATATTTGTCAATATGCACCTATTCACCTTCTGCAACACTATATTGCCTATTTGCCGCCGGAACAGTCTGTTTTATCAGGTCAACTTTTATGAAAGATCAAGAGGGGAGCAGGAAGGATAAATTCAAGCGTCATTCTCATTCGCTTGCTGCTCTGGTACTTGTATTAATACTTACTGTTAGTTCTTCTGTCTGGTTTTCCCGGGTTAAAGCCCAGTATATCGATGATATAGCTGCAGCTACCATTTTAGAAGAGTAGGGAATATGAAGTGCCCCGAAGACGGTGGGTTTTCTGATCGATAACCCGTTTTCAAGAAATGATTTATTCAAATAAAAATTTTTTCCCGTTTTTTGGGTGAAAAATGTTGGGCTAATTTTTTGCTGCCCATTGATTATCAGTTTTACAATCCCACCGTCTTCGGGTCACTTCATAAGGAATAACTAGTGGCACGAAGCGTGGTGTTGAGATGAAAATATACTTTTCGCAGGTGTTGCCTTAAAGAAACTCGTATCTCACTACACGACCCCTCCGTTCTGGATTTCTCAAGTTTTCTTTT
>JABMQR010000112.1 GCA_013202335.1 Bacteroidota bacterium | reverse complement strand
GTTAAGTGGGCGGCAAAGAAGCGTAGCGGATTTGCCGATCCAACTTCAACCGCATTGTTAGCAATTATGGTTTGACATACTCTGCAATGACCTTCCAATCAACGCCTTTCAAGTCTCTTTCATTGGGTGGTATTTTTGAGGAGCTAAATGGACTGTAGGTCACTTTATGACGCACCTTTTTTCCATAAAAAAGATTAGCCCAAATAAGAGCTTTTCTGGCATGGTTTTGTGAGTCACGTTTTAGAATCTCTTCTAACTTGCCATTAGATATAGCGAATCTATTGGGCCTTTTTTTATGAGCTGGGTCGTTGATAGAACGAATTACGGCTTCCTTCATTCCTGGCACAACATCTCTGCATCCAAGGCCTCTGTCCGGAACGTATTGGCAGTATCTACGGATATTCCAAACAAGACGGTCAAGACGATGTATTGCATCTGGCGTAACGGACGATGAAGTGCTCAAATATCGATTAGCACCGCCTTGTTTGTTCAAATAAGACAGAAATGTTTTATCTTCACTCTCCAGGCCATACCCGAGGAAAGACAGTTTCAAAACTTCCTCGTTTAAAGCTTCAAGATCATGTCCAAATTGGGTCTTTTTTTTTGCGCCCGCCTTCAGATAGTATCTAGAACTCTTTCCATTAAACAGAAGGATTGCCTTCAAATACTTCTCTATGGCTTGGTGAGCTGACCACAAGAACTGCTGCCGCAACTCCAAACGATAATTTGCTCTGGCTGAAATATAATCAAAGTCTGCCTGATTTCTGAATATATCAGTGGCATATTCATTCAATTCGACCTGCAAGTCCATGTAATGATCCTGATTGCTAACCGGCTCTTCAGCCGCACGGCTTTTTGTGTCGGCTGAAAGAGCAAGGTTATGTGTCTACTTTTCTGACCCGTTACCTGACTCTCTTAGTCCGACCAAAGACAAATCTATTAACGACAACATGCGAAAAAAGAGATAATTAATTTGATTGGCTGTATTAATAGGCTTTTTGTCAGTCTCATGATGTCTAATCCTATAGTTGTTCCCGATATTTGTAAGCATCTCAAATTCTTTCGCAAAGATATCGCGATCAAGATCAATGGATATTTGATCGATTAATCTATTGGCAGACTTCTTTTTATTGGGATCGTAATATGTTTTGATTCTTTCGAAAGCATCCCATAACTTTTCTAATGCAACATTCTGATCATCGGGTTTTAAAAACCTTTCTTTTGCCTCTTCAATAAGCTTATTTAACTCTTCATCTTTTGTTTCAGTCTTGTTATCGAAAAGGAGCTCTATGTTTAAATTTAGGTTGAGTATTTGATCTAGGTTTACCGTTTCGTTGACTCTGATAGATTCGTCAATGAAATCTTTGAAATCAAGAATAGCATTATTCAAAAAGTCATCATCCGATAACTCTTCGTTTTTCGTTGTCCGAAAGCTCCGATTTTTAAAATCTTTCCTTCTGAAAAGTCCATTCTCTATCGAACGAGAGATTTGAATTATGTCTAACTGGAGAAGCATATCCCGGACCCAAAACCTCCTAGTTGATCCATCATGGGTGAAGTTGAATCCTAAATCCTGAAAAAACTTTGTTAAAAAATACGAAGACCGATAAGGGAATTTTGGATTGTCCCCGCAGATTCTTTCCGCTAGCTCTATTTCAAAATCAATATTCTCCGCTCGAGCTTTGAGCAGTTTCAATAGCCCAATGTTTTCCTTCTTATTACGATCAGCGCTAACTTTGAAATGCGCATCACGCAAGATCGCTTTTGCCTGCGAAAAGTCATCAGATAGTATATTAATACTCAATTTATTATCCTAAAATGGAATGTCGTCATTAAAATATGGTTCCACTTTTTCATAAAACTTCAACCTACTAAAACGTATTCTGTGATTTCCTTCCAGGGTATCCTTAACTTTCTCCCTCCATTCTTCAATCTCTTCAAGGGTCACCTCTTGAAAATTTTGTTCGAATTCATGCAATTCAGAGAGATATTTAGAATAGATACTTTCTATTTCTTTGCTCATTTGATGATTAGTTCCTTAGACACATAACGTTGCTTTAACTTGCGGGGAGGGAGCGCAGCGGAATCCCCGTCAAGTGCAAGGCTTGGTTCGGCTCCTACCTCTGTTGCCCTCTGGGCTGCATGACGAGCAACCGATAATGCTTTCAGCGTCTCGCGGATTACCGTGTAATCCAGTGGGTATTGTCTGCAGCCAATGGAGATACGACCCAAAGAGCGGTTCTGCATATCTAACGTACTTGATTCCTTGGCCCTTCTTCAGGGCGGGCCGGAATTCTGCAGGGAGAGGATTTGCATAAGCATGACTCCCGAAGTACGCATAGGCGCTGCCTATGTAGACGATTGCGTGTCGCGTATCCTGCTCAAAGGATCTGTCATTTTGGTGATAGGGTCCTTTGTCTTGGAGCCATTTTCCAGAACTATCCTGGTGGTAGATGTTGTCGCCTCATCTGTCTTCTCGGGTTCCGCCCAGGCGCGGCTTCTTCAGCTGAAAATGGCTTTCCCGATAGTACTTGTCATACCCCATAACCTCCCCGATCTGCATTGCATAGACAAGGCAAGGTATCCCCGTATCGGTGAAGAAGCCAGCTATCCAATCTCCCTTTTCCAGCTTTGCGCCCATATGATTTGGGGTACATGCAGCAAGCGTGCATCGCCCATGGAAGGGATTTGGGGCAAATCCAGTGTCGGCGGTCATCGTGTAGCTACAGATTTTCATTTGGTTCCTCTTGCCGAACGTTAAGGGTGAGTTGCCGGCCCCCAGGCTAAAGTGGGATTAACCAAGCCTCTTCCGGTCAACTCCACCCGTTGGTTAAGCGCCAACGATTTCATCATTGCCAAACCATTGAATATTGTCTTCAGCGCGTCGACGAAGTTCGGCATGAAGCCTTTTAACTATATCGTGAAGCTCGCTGAACCCCATGCCTGATATACTTTCACCTCGGTAAGTAGTTTTTGAAAATGATAGCTCAGTTGCTCCAAAGTTATGAATAGAAGGATTCCTCACGAAATAATAGGCAATCGCAGCAAGAGTTGTTCGCCAACACTCCTTTTTTAAGTCTTGGGCCTCTTTAACGGTGAGCGACGAGTTTAATTTTGAAAGAAAGACATCTTGTGAAATAAGGACATGTTCAGGACCAGGGAAAACGTTCTCTATTTTTTTTGCTATTTGTTGCCACGACTGTTTTAAGCCTTTAAATGACCTAATAGCCTGGAGCGGATGAACTAAACCCATTAAAGGGTTGCCTCCAAAATCAACTATAGCGTTAACGAAATTTTCTCCAGATTTAGTAGATGGCCAAAATAACCACTGAGAGAAGCTGTCAATATAACTTAGGCATAAAGTTAAAGCTTCTTGGCGATGTCTTTCTTCATTAAGCCATTGCAGAAAATCAATACGCTTATCTGCTGCTTTATGAAAAGATTTTATGAACTCAAGTTTGGCCACTTTATCTTTCTCCATATTCTTTTGCCGCTTAATCGTAAAGCTCAGTGGCGCCTGTCTTTTGGCGTCCACTGAAGCATCTGGTTGGGCAATTATTTTGCCAACCTTTTGATGTTCAGTCTATAAGGGGCCAAGATTTTTTCTTTACCATCTTCTAAGTTGATAAAGTTCACTGCAAGACGAAAACTTGGTGTCGTGAGTGATTCTGACAACCTTTCTTTAAGCTCTTCCTTGGTGGTATTTCTTACAAAATCATCTTTTTCTGGATCAAAATAGTCATTTCCTGTTTCGTCATACAAAACGTTGTCACCTTCAAAAAAGACCCCATCAATTGCTTTATTATCATCTTCAAATTCAACACAAGAGACGTCAATGCTAATACCCTTAGTCGATGATGGTATATAGAAAAGGTTTTTAAAATATGGTTTAAGTGCATGCTGGATAAACTTAAATGACTCGCTAAATTGTTCAGACTCCTCAAGCTGAAAGATGCTATCAATCATGTCTGATTTTGTTTTCGATCTAAAACTGCCTGTAGAATCAAAATAGATTTCAAAAAGTAATCCATTTAAAAAATGAAAACATACACCATCATTGAGTTGGTCAAGATTTCGCTGCAAATTTTCCATGTATGACACTGCTTTTTGTGCAGTCCCACATGCTGCCTGGTATACATTCCTACCTAAAACAAATATCTCATCTTTGGTGAATTGCTCTAAAGGTTCTTGACCAATTTTTGAGATTGCAGGGTTCTGCGCATACCAATTGTGACTCTTTAGTCCATCAATAATTTCACGTGCAATATCAGAAGAGTGAGGCGTGAAGTCTGCGTCTGCCAGAGCTTTTTCACTGTATTCTGGGAGCAATTCGTCAGTTACGAAAGAATAATTGAAATAAAAATCTCCCATTAAAGATGTGTGTTCCCACGATATTTGGCGACCACGAGTAGAAGAGCTTAAGGTATTCCGAACCCTTTTAAATAGATCCTCAATATTAATATCTGGTGTTGATAAGTGTTTAAGAAATGCGTCTGTGTAGGCACCGTTTTCACCATCACCATCGTATGCGACTTGACCGGGAGATGTGGCGTAGCCAATAATCATTCCCTTTGGGGCATACACAGGAGCGAGCCCTCTTGAATCAATTCCACGCCATCTGCGTTCATATGGATTATTTCGGCATGCATCTAACATAATAATGTCAGTTTGATTAGTGCCATCTTCCATTATTTCTATCACTTTATCTAAAGGCAGCGAAGAATATTTGGCATCGATCTCTTTATCAAAATTGGTGTCGATAGCGGTTAAATAGTTTTTTCCGTTTATCTGCATTCCATGACCGGCAAAAAAGAACAGGGCAACCTCACAAGAATTTAGGTGTGAAGAGAAGATATTCAATCCCTCCTCCATTTCTCTATTTGTTGCATCTGTTCGTTTTACAGTCTTAAAGCCAAGACGGTTCAATCTTTCTTGGACAGCATCAGCATCATTAACAGGGTTTCTCAGGGGAGAATCCCGGTAAGTGGCGTTACCAAATATTAAAGCAATTTTATTCATATTTTTCACTGCCCAACGCACGGCTCACTGGGAGCCGGCTTTTTCGGCGATCCAGTGCAGCCGATGGTTATGCCGTTCCTTCCTTCTCAACACAAACAAACACAACATCTTTTCCCACATCATCCGATCGAACAATAGTAGTTTTGACACCACATAAAGATGAAAGCTCATCAGCTACGGATTCCCTCCAGGTAAGAGTGTGGCGTGCATGCTGGTACATGACCAACCAGTCACGAGCTTTGAGAGCGGGCCATAGCTGTTGAATGTCTGTAATGGCCGTATGTTCAGGAAGGCATCTCTTTGGTTGTAAACCAGTATCCGGGTCAAGAAAGAGCACAAGAGGGTGCTCGACATGTTCTACGGTGGTTTTAACTTCGGATATGTAGGATTGACGGTGGTTTGCATCAAACTCTTTACTAATGACGGCTATCGATACGCCGATTTCTGGCCCCAAGCGTGTGACGCTGTGGATGTTACGAAAGAACTTCCATACTTGGCTTGAAACCGGCACCTTTTCTCCCATGAAATCGAAACGTGGGCGGACTGCCTCGGGCCTCCAGTAAGGAACTTGGAGAATCGTCCGCAACTTATGTATTGAAGCGATGTGAACCAAGGTCGCCCACTTCAAGAGGTCTCAGTCATCCGAGTAATATTTGTCTCTCATCCATTCTCTATGGGCATAACGTTTAGAATCACGTGCAAAAAATCGCGCAGCTATTTTTTGTCACGTGAATTCTTTTGTT
>JABMQR010000111.1 GCA_013202335.1 Bacteroidota bacterium | reverse complement strand
TAATTCTTGAAGGCCTCGGCATCGTTCACAGCATATTTGAGATCCCTGGTATTTTGATATTGGTTAATGCCAATTACCACCGCCCATATCTTTCCCCGTTCCTTCTCCCGAACAACTGAAACCGTCTCCTTTACGGACATTCCATCTGTGTCTGTGACTAATATTGATATGGTATTTCGGCCATAAGCCAACTGTAATCTCTTTGCTAAATCTATTTTCTTCGATACTGTACCTTTGTTTGCCGGTGCAATTTCCAACCCTCTCGTCGGGTCGATTTCCACTGGATTGCCATTCAATGATATATTAACCTTTTGAATTCCCCTATCATCGAACGCTATTATATGAAGCATGGTGGTTGGGGATTCGGTCTTAATTCCGTTCTTAGGCCTTGATACGACCAATACCGGTATCGCTCCCTTTCTAAGACGGCTTTTTAGCTGATCCAGTTGTTTAGTCAATTTTGTCTCCCTGTTACGCATGGCTGCCAAATGGTCTTTTGCACTTTCTGCTTCGATACGGGCTTTTTCAGCTGTGGCTCTATGAGTTCTGACCTCTTCCTTCAGTTTGAGTTCTTTTCCTTTGAGCAGAGTAGCTTCGGTTTCTAACTCTGATTTAACCTTTAGAATACTTTCTAGGTCGGTTCTGAGAGTATCTATCTGTTTTTCCTTCCCCTTTTCATTCAATTTCCTGTTCAACTCCTTCATTTTAATTTCCATCTTTTTGAGAGCTTCGCGATTTTCCTTTGATTTCCGAACAGTTTCCTCATATTGAAAAAGCTTGCTTCTTAATTGTCGCTCCTTTTCATATAAAGAAGCCAGTAGACTCTGCTGACTTTGATAAGTTGATTCACGCTGTTTTAAGGATGCCTCCAGTTGTCTTCTAATATCAGCCTCGCCATCAAGTCTGGTCTTTAGCGCCACTTTCTCCCTGGTAATTTTCGTTAGTTTTTGACTGAGAAGGGTAGCTCTCGTTTTCTCTTGCTTAAGCTGTCTCTTTAGCGCCTCTAGCTGGGCAAGAGTTTCGGTGAGCTTTGTAAGTTTTGCCTCAAGCTCAGCAATCTTCTTGTGTTTTGCTAGGTTCAATGCCGAAGGTTTTGCTTGAGCGACGTACTTTTGATCTGAGTCAGGCGCAGTAACCATCTTTTCAGGTTTCTCTTTCAATTCCTGTATTTTCTTCTTTGTCTCTTGTATCTCTTTTGAGGCTTCCGCCTCAGCTAAATATAGCCCTTTGTACATTTTGGCATGGGTAAGTGCATTAATAATAGCTTCGTTGTTAGGATCTTCCTTTTTCATTTTCTCGAAAAACTGAACAATCTGATCATAATTCTTTCTTTGCCAAACAATAATATCAACGCCAATACTGGAGGGGTCTCCGTATGAAGGAACGGCATAACTCTCAAAATACAAATATCCAGTCCTGGGTGAATCCGTGAAATTCTCACCGGGTGGAAAGTACCCCCCGTCCGCTGGATCTCCACCAACTCTAGCAGTCAAGTATTGGCTTTTATGAAAAGCATCGAACAGAATGGAAAACAATTCCCCTTTCTCCAAATATACGCCTGTATTCACCGTAAAATCCATTCTAGGGACCGTGACATGTTTATATTCCTTTACTATGGGTGGCAGGTTTTTGGGCATCCGTAAAATAGGGGGAGTGGCACACGCCAGGATCATCGGGAAGGAAGAAATAAAAATATAGATAAGCGCTGAAGGCATTTTCTGGCGTTTCATAGAATACGTCTCCCAAAATACTTCATAATGACGTTGCACCGGTACCCCTAGATCCAACCCCCAAGATTTGAGCCCGGAACATAATCACATCAAAACCTCGCAAGATGACCATCTTGTTTGCCGTCACTTATCAAAACCTTTGGCGGTAAGTTTGATTTCCCTTTCCATCACATCTACAAGAAGGGACATAGCAAGAATAAAAAAAAGCAACCCGAATCTCTTTTCCAGTCTTTTGATCCTTCGCATAGTCCTTTTCTTTTTACCCGGCTCAGATGGACGGCATTACTGAGCTACAGTCTTTAGTTCCCAAGTTGCCTCATAAAACTCAGCTCCAGTGGGAGAGCCCACAGGTCGAGGTACCACCGTGACGGACCGTATCCGACCCGCCAATAGATCCCGGGTACCGCTGTATCGCCTCAATCCCTGACCAATAGATTCTGTCTCAACTTCACCCAATGGGACGTCAC
>JABMQR010000110.1 GCA_013202335.1 Bacteroidota bacterium | reverse complement strand
TTTGTACCGAACATACTCCAGGCAGCCGGCCGGAATATGCGATTTGCCGGAACATTATGCATATTAACAGGGATTCTGAGCATTGAAGCCAGTGTAATAAGCTTATCACCTATATGACCATAGCTGATAGCTCCATGATTCGCACCCCAGTTTGCCATAACCGAATAAACATCAACAAAAGCACCTTCACCGGTCAGTTCAGGCACAAACCAGGTTGTTGGCCATGTAGGACTTGTACGCTCATCCAGTATCCGGTGAACTTCCTGATCTAAAATAACTGTATATCCTTCTGCTATTTGCAATACAGGTCCTATTCCTTTGACAATATTTACCCGGCACATTGTAACGGGCATCTCAGCTTCTGTATTAAAATTAGAAGAAAATCCACCTCCTCTGAAATATCCCTGGTCGGCAGGACTCCACACAGTAGAATCCAGGCAAACCTGTACATCTTCATTTGTAATATTCCAGAAAGGTTTCATAACAGCCAAATCACCAGTTTTCATTCTTCCGGTGGCATCCAGGGTAGTTGATCCGGAATTAATTAAATGAATAATTCCACCGGATGCTTTTCCGGTCAACTCTTTACCTGTAACGCGTTTAACCGCATCCGGACTCCAAAAGGTTCTAACATCAGAGAATATCTGGGCTGTATCTGTCAGAAGGTTTCCAAAAACCATAGAGACACCGTTAAGAGTGTCATTTTCGGTGGCTACAAGGAAAGGTTGCCTTATCCCGTTCCAATCGAAAGAAGAATTAAGGATAGCCTCCATAAAGTCGCCATTAGGAAAATGGTCTGTCCACTGGCGTTGCCCTTGAAAGCCGGAGATCAATGCGTTGAATCCGGCTGCTTCTTCACCAAAACCAAAGTCAGCAAGTTTTGGATTCCCAATCATCATATCACGAGCTATCATTGTCATTTTCACAACGGTCTCCCACTCATAATCCTTTCTTTCACGTGTAACCTGGTTCCCGGGTGAATTCAGATCATCTCCCTCTTTGCAGTATTTTTTCACCCATTCCAGTGCATATTTAAACTCTTCTTCATCATATATTTTCCTTTCTATACGCCGTATAAATTCACTCATATCCACCGATTCGGTTCTCATTCCCAGGTAATCGGAAAAAAATGCATGATTTATAGCAGATCCGGCGATCCCCATTGATACAGACCCCATTGACAGGTACGACTTATTCCTCATTTCAGCAACTGCAAGTCCTGCTTTGGCAAACTTTAGCAATTTTTCACCAACATCATCAGGTATTGAATTATCATCACTATCCTGAACATCACGCCCATAAATCCCGAATGCAGGCAGACCTTTCTGTGCATAGCCGGCAAGTGTCGCAGCAAGGGAAACTGCTCCCGTACGTTCTGTTCCGTTAAAACCCCATACGGCTTTAGGTATCAGGGTAGCGTTATCCATCACCTCAGTACCGTAACACCAGCATGGAGTAACAGTAATAGAGACCCCTACACCCTTACGGGCAAATTTTTCAGAACATAAAGATGCTTCAGTAACTCTTCCAATAGTTGTATCTGCTATAACACATTCAACCGGTAAACCATTAGGATGTTTTATATTATCTGTTAAGAATTTGGCAACAGATTTAGCCATATTCATTGTTTGATTTTCAAGCGCCTCCCTTACTCCCTGCCTCCTTCCATCAATAACAGGTCTTATCCCTATAGCAGGAAGACAACCAACCAGTCTTTGAACAGGTGAATTCATTTTAAACTTTACTGTTGATCCCATAATATTCATTTAGTGTTTTTAGAAATTCTTCTCCATCCTGAACACCCAGGCATATTTACAGGGACGGTTTTCCTGTTCCTGAAGTTCTTCCGGCAGATAAATAACAAACTTGTTATTACTATCCGTTTCCCATTTAAGGGGAATATCATATCCAAGTAGTTTCACATCGGTGCCTTCATCAGCTTTAACCTTTTCCAGCATCAAAGTTTCGCCAGGCCATTCCAGGACTACAGCATAAATAAATTCGCCATCTTTACTTTTCACAAACCTGATATTTTCACCTTCATTATAGAATTCAAAAGCACCCGAATTATAGATCACTTCAGAATTCACATCCATCCAATCGCCTATCTCAGAGAGGCGTTCAACACTTGGTTCAGGTATCAAACCTTCAGAATCAGG
>JABMQR010000109.1 GCA_013202335.1 Bacteroidota bacterium | reverse complement strand
TCTGTAAATAACCGCTATAATTGACGGCAGAATCGATTCGATGCCTGCTTCAGGGGCCGGTTTCACGATTACTTCATCAATGTGGCTTTCAGGCTTCAGCAGGGTTGCGGCCTTTTCAGGCGATGACGACCAGACAATGATATGCGGCATACTTTTGCTTGTCTTTCTCAAGCGGTCGGCAAGCTTGGCCGCATCACCGTCAGGAAGAATGCTGTCAGAGATTACTACCGCAAATTCCTTTCCTTGTGCGGTTTTAACGGCCTCATTTATATCGCCTGTTTTCGTGGTCTCAATTCCTAAAGTTTTTAAAAGCAGGCTCAGTTGTTTCTGCTGGGCGGACGAGGAGGAGACCAGCAGGATCTCCAGCTTGCTCTCAAACAAGGGACCCGTCTTGTTGGCAATATCGACAAAGGCTTTACCCAAATAACGGTTTCTAATAAGCATCGCTCTGGAACGGTCAAATGAAGCTGCCGGCGATGCCATATCAAAGAGACGCCGGGCCGTCGAAATTTGAGATATCTTCTTTTCAAAACGGGATCTGGTCCGCAAGATTATGAGCTGAAGCTGCTCTTGGTTAACAGGTGTTTCCAGATAGGCTGACAGACCTTCATTAAAAGCTACAATCAGATTAGATACATCCGGCGCCACATCCGTTATAATGGTTTCAAACGGGACGGGCAAAAGGGATGCCTCCTGGACTATCTTAACACTGAAAAGATCTTTCCAAACCGCCGGCAAAAATACCAAGCCGCCTTCGAGCCCATTGAAAAGAGTGCCAAGATCATGGTGATCGGCAGGCAGGGCCAGGGTTTGGTATTCTATGGACATGGCATCAAGAGTATCGAACAGCGATACATCCAGAGGAAAGTCATCATTTTGCATCAGATAAGTTTTCATTTTCATCTTCTTTTATCGGAATAATAGCCATTTATGGATGAAAACTAACTACTGATAGTAAGACTCACCAGACTAGCACCATAGTGTTTTGTAAAAAGCTCTTCGAGTACCTGCTGGAGAAAATCCTGATCATGAGGCGACGTAAACAAGAGTTTGATTTTTCCGTCCATCATGCCTTTTTCTATATCAGCCAGCAGAGGGACTGTTCCCAGTACATCCCCCACATCGCAAATGCGTCTGTAAATCAGGCAGGCAACCAGGAAAGACGGCTGGCCGCCGGGATCGAATTCAATATAAATACGATAGAATTTTGAGTTGTTTTTACGATGCATCAGGGCACGATATTGTGACTCGTGGGTTAATCTGATTTCCGCCTCCGCTACATCTTCGATCTCCTGCTGCTCGAAGCTTTTTTCAGGAAGCAGACTCGTACTGCGCTCAACAATATCTTCGGCAGCCTTATCCTCCCAAGTACCCGCCTGCA
The DNA here is from genome assembly GCA_013202335.1 of Bacteroidota bacterium. The sequence goes on along the minus strand of JABMQR010000109.1, from coordinate 4,767 downwards.
TGTTACGCACCACATCTTCGATGTATGAAACCCCGTCCATAATGATATCCATCACTTCAGGTGTGATTTCCATCTTGCCGCTGCGCGTGCTGTCGAGGACGGACTCAATGCCGTGTATAGTTTCGCCGCCTTTGGGCAGCCCCATCATGATAAAGTTGCCTTTAATGGTGTGGAATAACCGGAAAGCGGCATGCACTTTTTCGTTGTCGGACGGATCGGATTCAATGGCAAAGACCGCTTCATTCAAATCCGGAAACAGTCTTTCCAATTCAGTCACATATTCCTGCTTGGCCGCTGCGGAAACTTCTGAATGGGTATCATACGGATCCTCTGTGAAAGCGTCGCCTGCCGGTCGCTCCTGTTCAGAGGCTGCTGCGGTCTCTGTGGTTTGTTCAGAATCTTTGCCCCTGACCTTTCTGGTTACACCACGCACCTTTTCATCCAGGGCCAGGCTGATCAGGGCGGGAACATCCACAATATATCCCAACTTTCGGCCGCCCAGAATAGTTGAACCTACCAGACCGGTTGCGGCGATGGATTCATCAAAAGGAATAATCACTAATTTTTGAGGCGCCAAAAATTCTGTCACCTTAAAGGCAACTCTTTTGCCTTTATGTTCAATAATCAGAATAGGTATGTTGCCGTTACTAGCCGCCCAGTCAAAGTCTGCACACCTTTTATCCAGTACATGGTTAAGATCGTGAAGCGGCAGCAGGCTGTCTAAATATTTCACCATTTCCCCTTTTTCAAGGGCGCTTGTAATATCCTCTTTGCTCAGGGCAATGGAAGCAACCACATTAGAGATAGGGAAAGCAAAAATGTTTTCATCAGCGCCGACTACCAGCGCGTCAACAATATTAACCGCGGATGCCAGTGGAATGCGGAACGTAAAAGTTGTCCCCTGACCGGCTGTGGTTTTGAAATAAAATGTGCCGCCCAAGTTGTCAATACTGTTCCTGACCACATCCATACCAACACCACGCCCGGATATCTTTGACACCGTCTCTGAAGTGGTCAGCCCCGGCGTACACATCAGCTCCAAGGCGATCTCTTCCTTTATCGGGTCGTCTTTGCTGATGATGCCGCTTTCAATGCCTTTGTTGTGCAATTCCTGTAAAGGTACGCCGGCACCGTCATCCTCGATTTCAATAACCGTCTCCTGGTCGGTATTATAAACATTAAAAACTATCCGGCCCTCCTGGGGCTTGCCGAGACGCTCCCTGGTCTGAACATCTTCAATGCCGTGGTCAACCGCGTTACGCAGCTGGTGGGCAATGGGATCGTAAAGCTGGTCTACAATGGCTTTATCTATAGTGGTCTCTTCACCCCGAACCTCAAAGTTGATGAGCTTGCCGGTTTTACGTGACAGATCACGTACCAGACGCCGGGACCGAAACCCCATGTCTTTGAGATTTACCGTCCGGATGGATTGAACCAGCCAGTGCAGATCTCCAGAGAGCAGCGAGGTGGAAGAAGCCAGGTCTTTGGCGGCATCCAGCGCTTCCTGATCCACGGGAACCTTTTTGTCGAAAAGGTCCTGCAAATTTTTATAAACAAGGCCCTGATTGCTCGATGTAATAATAACTTCCCCGGCCAACAGTAACAAGCGATCTAACTCTTCACCTCTTACCAGCATATTTTCCGAATGTTTAATTGTTCTGTTCATAGTTTTCTCTCGGGATTGCAGGGGTTAAAATACGATCCAAAACTCTTTTGACAGTTTCAAGTTCAACCGGTTTGGGTATGTAATCATCAGCGCCTTGACGCAGCGCCTTAACGATGTAGTTGCTGTCATAATGCGTCGATATGACGACAATGGGTATGTCCGTCCATTCCGGCGTTTTCCGAATTTCCTCGCAAAGTTCAAACCCGTCCATTTCAGGCATTACTAAATCTGTAAATACTACGTCGAACTTTTCTTGGCGTAAGGCTTTCAGGGCCTCAACGCCGTTAGAAGCCTCGAAAATATTTAGGTCCAACGGCTTTAAGATGGCGCACAGCCGCTGACGCATCTTTTCGTAATCGTCAACAACCAGTACCTTGAGATTATTAAGTTTCATGTTAAGTAGACGCTCCTATTTTGTTTTTCATCATAATGTCGATCTCTCCTGTTTGGTTGCAACATATGTGCCAGTTAGATATAGCCCTCATGGACTTGTACAGAGAACACCTCAATACAAATGATATCAATAAGAAACAGCCAAAAATAATACCAAGTTATAAGTTATAAAATTAGAAACGAATCTGTGAAGTATTAAAGGATAAATTTTCTGTTAAATTGTTGACAGCATTATACAAAAAATTGCCGACCAATTCACACATGGAGCAACGAAATATGCAATACCGTAAAATGTACTGGAAAAATTATTTGCATGGTGATAGCGCGGGTTAACAAAAAAGCTATTAAAAGCCCTAATACGGCTCCGATTATGGAGACGGTGGTGCCTAAATAGACTGTTCTCTCGCGAACAGCGTCAAAGAGTTCATCAGACTCAGCTTGCTCTGCATTAAGAGATGCTACGATTTTTCTCAAAGGATCAAAAACCGTATCACGAATGTGGTCGATCTTGCCGTCCAGCTCGCGGAGCTTGCCTTCATCCGACATCACATCATTCGTTTCGTTTTCCAGCGAGTCGCTGATTGCATCAAGAGCGCCTAACACGGCTGTCCGGATCCCGTCCAGTTCACCATCCAGCTTTCTAACCTCAAGCATGGTGTCTTCCTGATCGTTTTCAAGGACAGGCAGTACTTTATTTTCAAATAGACTCAGATAGCTTCTGTAATTTTCCTCAAATTTATTAGCCAGCGCTTTTTCGGCATCAGTATCGGCCAGATTATGAACAGAGGCAATATCTTTGGCTACCGGTTCTTTTACCTTGGCCCAGTCAGCTTTGGTCTCAGCCAAGTTACGATTTATGACGGCATCGGCCATAACAGTATAGATACCCTGAACGCGCATCTGCAGCCCTACCTGCGCCTTCATCCTGCAGTACGCCAAGGTTTGACATTGAAAACATCTGGTAGACGGCAACTGCGCTAAAAAGAAGAATGACAAATTCAACCACGATAATGCAGGTGCGCTCGGTGTAATCGATGGCATCCATGCCGAACCTGAGCCTTAAATCGATCACCGGTATCACTTTGCCCCGCAGGTTAATGACGCCTTTAACAAACTCGGGTGTCTGCGGGACCGTGGTAATGGGCATCATCCCGATGATTTCCTTGATTTTTAAAATACCGATGCCGTACTCTTCATCGGCCAATGAAAAGGTCAGATATTTTCCCTCCTTGTCAGCCATGGCCTTTACCCCGGTTGAATCCCCTGCGGGTGTAGATTCAACGGGACATGCGCCCTGATCTATAGTTTCTGTTAATTCTGCCATGTTTTTGCTCCTTTCTTTTTATGTTTGAAATTCTATGAAAGTCTTATCCCACTTTTATTTGCTCTTTATCCTGCCTATTTAAGGGCATGATTATTTGACAGTATTTTTTAAGTACGGCCGCAACCCAGCTAAAATCACTATCCACATATGTTAAAAACCGAGGATACAAGGAATGCCCTTTACTTATGGTCTCTTTATTTCTGTCGGGCAAAATGAGGATGATGCGAACATCGTCAAGCAGATTTCTAATAGTAAGAATATCTGTAAGTTCCTCCTGAGTGCTTGCCAGAAGGACTGCAATGGACTGATAGCCTTGGGGTTGGCGGAGCTTTTGGGAAAGTGTATCGATGGTTTGGAAAAACTCTGCCTTATACTCGGATGCCAAATCCTGATGCAAGCTCCATAGTAGTTGTCCTGCACCTTTTGTATTAGCTGTATAAAATAGTAAACTCAATATCCGCTCCAAAGTAAGATAGCTCATATCGTATTGTTCAGGTATATACAAAAAATGTACCAAGGGATGATCAAAAGGTTAGCTCGATGTAATTTAGTATATCTTCAATAAGTTATTAAAATAGAGGCGAGTCATGCGAAAAGTTATGCATCATTTTTGGTAATAAATAGTCCGGTAATTCGGACTGCTGTCCGCGACTTCGGACTGTTGTCCGGTATTCCGGACTGATTCTGTCATGGCCGGATGCGGTTCGTTGGCAGCGAGGTTGAATAAAGAGGAGGCTGAAAATATTCGTAGACAGTCAGGATAAAAAAGTCAGGGTGAAGTCCATTATTGGGCTCAATCTGACAATTCATCCTTCTTTGATATGTTTTGTTTATGTCAGAAAACCAGGCACTTGATACTTGGTCGTTATTGCAGGTATTTAAGGTTCAGTCTATTTGATTTCTCAGCGCTGATCCAGCACTTCTCTAATTTTTTTAGCCAGTTCACTTTTAACCACCGGTTTCATGACATATTCACTAATTCCGATTGCTTTGGCCTTATCCGCACTAATTTGCTCGCTGAAACCGGTACAGATTATGATTGGTATTGATCTTATCTCCATAAGTTTCTGCGAAAGTTGAACTCCTGTCATATTCGGCATGGTCATGTCGGTAATGACGAGATCGAACTTATCCGGATTTGCCATAAAAGCTTCCAAAGCTTCAATACTGCTGGTTCGTGCAGTGACATGATAACCAAGTTTCTCCAGCATTTGCGTTTCCATGCGAACAGTCTGTTCTTCATCATCAACGAGAAGGATTCGTTCAGTTCCCTTTTGGACAGGTGTGATCGTTATAGGTCCCTTTGTTTCAACCCGGGATTTGATCACGGGCAAGTAAACATGAAATGCAGTTCCTTCTCCAGGTTCACTATAAACCCTTATAT
>JABMQR010000108.1 GCA_013202335.1 Bacteroidota bacterium | reverse complement strand
ATCCCTTCGCTGGCATTACCCAGATCAGGTTCAACGGGTATGATCTCAGGCTTCTTATCGATTTTAGATAAAGAAGCCACCCCAAGACATACTATATCTTACTGTAATAGTTATCTCATGGCAAGGTGGATAATGAAAATTGTTATAGTTGCATAGAGTTTTTGTCACATGAATAGAGATTTATCACCTGATTTTTATGGACTAAAATTATGCATTCAGCAATAATACATCTATATGGAAAGTTATAAGAATGCCATATCAATAGCATTTACCGGTGGAGGTACCGCAGGTCATATTATCCCTGGGCTTGCTGTTATTGAGGGTCTAAAAAATTACAGTACAAAACACAAAGACAAGCCTGAAGCTATGGATTTTGATATATTTTGGATTTGTTCCAAAAGTAAAGATGAACAGAAATTGCTTGAAAACCATGAGATTCCTTTTAAATCTATTTTAACCGGAAAATTGAGAAGATATTTTTCATTAAAAAATTTTCTGGATATATTTCTGGTTTTGGGAGGGATTCTACAATCCTTATTTATATTGTGGAGGGGGAAACCGTCAATTCTCTTCTCAAAGGGTGGATTTGTAAGTTTGCCGCCTGTTGCAGCCGCATGGATTCTGAGAATACCCGTTATCATTCATGAATCAGATTTTGATCCCGGTTTAACAACACGGTTAACAGCAAAGTTTGCCAAGAAAATTCTTATTCCATTTAATGAATCCTGCAGTTTTTATCCGAATTCGTCCGTAAAAAAACTAGTGGTAACCGGGAACCCGGTGAGAAGCGGCGTGAAAAATGGTAATAAAGCAAAAGGGTTGTCTTATTGCGGTGTGTCTGCGATCAAACCAGTCATTTTTATTGCAGGGGGCAGTCAGGGTGCTGTACAGATTAATAAGATTCTGGAAAAGTGTATAAACGAGTTATGTGAGCGGTTTATTGTAATACATCAAACAGGATCCAACTGGACTTTTGAATTTGAACACAAAAATTATAAATCGTATAGATATATTGATGAACACTATGCAGATATAGCTGCAGCAGCTGATGTTGTTATCTCACGGGCCGGAGCTGGAGCGATTTGGGAGTTTGCACTAATAGGGAAACCCATGATTCTCATACCAAAAGGGTCTGACTCGAGCAGGGGTGACCAGGTACGAAATGCAGATTTCTTTGAAAAAAAAGGTGCAGCTGTTGTACTGAAAGGAAAAAAAGTAAATACAGAAAATCTTAAAAATGCTATACTGTCAATTATAGAAAATGATGACATGAGAAAAACATTGGTAAATAATGCTGCATTATTATGTGAGAAAAACGCAGAAATGATCGTTGCTGATGTTATTATTACACACCTTGGAGGAATTATATGACGTTTGAAGTGCTGGATATTATTGCGTTGGTGATTTTAGTAGTTGCCGGACTTCGTGCAATGTTCAAAGGGTTTGTTAAGGAATTTATGTCAAAAGCGGGTCTTCTAATTGGTTTTCTCATTGCACTGATGTTTAGTGCTTCTCTTGCTCCCTATATTGATACACAATTTGGTTTTGGTACGTGGAGTAATATTGCAGCCTTTGCTGCTCTGTTTATTGCAGGGTATCTTGTTACAAAATTGGTAGCCAATGCGCTTAGATCAGTTTTGGAAGGACTTCATCTGGCATTTCTGGACAATATACTGGGGTTTGCTTTTGGTTTAATTGAAGGTGCTATAATTATCTCTTTTATTGTTTTTCTTCTTCGCCTTCAAAACGTTATTGATATAGAGAGTTTTTTATCACAAAGTTGGGTTGTAGAACTTCTCGAACCTATAGCACCATATAGTGTTAAGTTGTTTGAGGAGACTCTCTAATTGTTTGATAACATCTATGGACAGCAAAGCCTTAAAAACCAGCTTTCACAGTTGATTTTGCACAAAACACTTCCTTCCGGGCTTCTTTTTGCCGGACCAAGATTTTCAGGAAGATTAACCACAGCTATAGAGATTTCCAGAATTGTCTCTTGTGTAGGAACTAATACCAGAGACTGCACTTGTGAAAATTGCCTTGGCAGCAGCTCAGGAATCCATCCATACACAATCATGCTGTTAAGTCGGGATCTTATGAAAGAGATCCTTGCAGCATATGATTCATATCGTAAGCAGCAAATACCGGAATTATGTGAACTGTTTATCAGACAAATAAGAAAGCTGATAAGCAGATATTGTACAGATTTAAACGAAGATTTAACAGCTGCTGCGAAAACACTCCTGAAAACAGCATTTGAGATTGATGAACTTCTTATAGTATTTCAGGATGAAAAAAAAGGTTCAGGTACGTTAAAACTTGCTGGTGAGATAGTTAAAAAAAGTAAGCAGCTGGCAACATTAGTAAAAAGCGGTAATATCCCAGTCTCTCAAATACGAAAAATTGCTTCGTGGATATATTCAGCACCTGAAAATCAGGTAAAATGTATAATAATTGAAGGGATCGAGGGGATAACTGATGCCTCGAAAAATGCATTATTGAAAATACTTGAGGAACCACCCGTAAATACCTATTTTTTTCTTATTGCCGAATCAATAGGCAGAATACCTCAAACAATTCTTTCAAGAGTTCGAAGATATCATTTTGTTAATTTGGATGAAAAATCAAAAGGTGATATTATTCAGGAAATCTATTTGGATGACCCTGATTTGTACGATTCCTTAAAAACATTTTTCATGACAAAATCAGGTGTTAATTGTCGTGAATTACACGACGATGCTGAGAATTTTCTATTATCTGCCATGAATCGAGCTGATATCCCCTATAAAGATTTCCAGTCAATGCTGTACAAAATTAATTCTGGAAAACTATTTCCGGAATTTATAAGTGAAATTGTAGCCGTACTGGAACAGGAAGTTGAAGATAGACTAATCAGCAGAGAAAACGCTGTTAAAATATTAACAGATCTTAAAACGGTTAATACAAGGCAAACAACATTTAATCAGCATTCAGCATTAGCTCTGGAAACATTATACAATACAATACGGATTGGATTAGCATGAGAAATTTTGTAAAAAAGGCAATTGGTAAAATTGAGAAACTCGAGCGTGATCAAATTCTGAAATTGATAAACCTTATGTCAGATGAAAATGAGATGCTTGAAACAATTTTAGATTCAATGGATGACGGTGTTATCGTAACAGACCTTGAACACCGGATTAGAATTGCAAATAAAACTGCAAGTAGATTGCTGCAGTTTCAAACGGAAGATTTGCATGACCGTATTGTCTGGGCTGTAATCAAAGACCATGAAACAGCTGAGTTTATAGAGAAACAGATTCGAAGTGAAGGTAAGATAACTGATGAAGAGTTTTATACAGAGAAGGGTGCCGGAACAGCCACAATCTCTCTTACTGCACTCCCATTTGTAAAAAATAAGAAAATTGAAGGGACAATTCTCATTCTTCGGGATGTTACTGAAAAAAAACAGAGAGAAGCTCAATTTCGTCGGGCAGAAAATCTTGCATCTTTAACAACTCTTGCTGCAGGTGTTGCTCATGAGATTAAAAACCCGCTTGCCTCAATAGGGATACATATACAGCTGATGAGAAAAAACCTGAATCAAAGCGGGTGTATTGATAAAGAAAATGCAGAAGAGTACCTTGCAATTATTGATGAAGAGATAGAGCGGTTGAACGGGATAGTTGTTGATTTTCTCTTTGCGGTACGACCTATGGATACTAAAATAAAAAGTGAAGATATTAATAAACTTTCTGAGGATTTATTGGATTTTGTAAAATATGAGTTGGAAGAAAATAATATTCAGATTGAAACGAATCTTTCGCAGGAAGTGCCGAAAATTGAGATTGATATAAAATATATGAAGCAGGTTCTGTTAAATATCATTAAAAATGCAATAGCAGCTATGCCTAACGGAGGATTGCTCACATTAAGTACATTTCGTAAAGAGGATAGAGTGCATTTGCAAATTCAGGATAGCGGTATTGGAATTTCTGAAGAAAATATGGCAAAGATTTTTGAACCCTATTTTACTACAAAAGATTTTGGTTCCGGACTGGGTCTTACTGTGGTGTTTAAAATAATAAAGGAGCATGGGGGCGAAATCTCTTTGAACTCAAAAGAGGACGAAGGGACAACATTTACCATTTCACTTCCGTTACCGCAAAGTGAAAGAAGTCTATTAGCCTGGGAGGACGAATGATGGATTTTACTATATTAATTGTTGACGATGAAAAAAACATTCGCAGCGGTCTCGGGAAATCTCTCGCCATGGAAGGGTATACCGTAAAACTAGCCGAGAATGGACTTCAAGCCTGGGAATATGTAAATAAACAGCATATAGATTTGGTCGTTTCAGATCTCAGAATGCCAATAATGTCTGGTGAGGAACTGCTGCTAAAAATCTCATCGGCATATCCTACACTTCCGGTTATTATCTTAACCGGACATGGCACTATCGAGTCAGCCGTTAATGCTATGCGCGATGGTGCCTTTGATTTTGTTACAAAACCTATAAATCTTGATCGGTTAAGCCTGCTGGTTAAAAGGGCCGTATCCAGTCGAAAACTGCAGATAGAAAATTCTAATCTGCTGCAGGAATTGGAGAAGCTAAAGAAAAAGCATAAGTTTGATGGTATTATTGGTAAAAGTCAAAAAATGCGAAAAGTTATGGAAATTGTGGAACAGGTTGCACAGACAAAAGCATCTGTTCTTATCACCGGGGAAAGCGGGGTAGGAAAAGAACTTGTAGCTGATGCACTTCATGAACTATCCAACAGAAGCAAAGGTTCTTATGTGAAAGTTCACTGTGCTGCTTTAAGTGAGTCACTTCTGGAAAGTGAGTTGTTTGGCCATGAAAAAGGGTCCTTTACCGGTGCAGTTTCTCAGAAAAAAGGGCGTTTTGAACTTGCAGATAAAGGTACAATATTTCTTGATGAAATTGGTGAAATAAATGCGCAGGTGCAAATAAAAATACTCAGAGTTCTTCAGGAAAAGCAGTTTGAACGTGTGGGTGGTGAGAAAACACTGCAAATTGATACAAGAATTGTTTCTGCAACTAATAGAGATTTACAGGAAGAGATCAAACTTGGTAATTTTCGGGAAGACCTGTTTTACCGATTAAATGTGGTAAAGATTGAAGTGCCGCCTTTACGGGATCGTAAAGATGACATACCTTTATTAGCTGCTGCATTCTTAAAAGAGTTCAATGAAGAGAATGAGAAAAACATTGAAGGATTCAGCAATAAAGCCCGATCTGCATTATATAACTATTCCTGGCCTGGGAATATCCGTGAGCTTCGTAATTGTATAGAAAGTTCGGTTGTCCTCTCAAAGGGTAGTGTAATTGAATTGGATGACTTACCCTTAAGTCTTACTTCAGCAGCTAAGGATAATCAAATAAATATTCCCCTTGGCTCAACAATGGAAACAGCAGAAAAAGAGTTTATCATTGCTACATTAAACTATTGTAAGGGTAATAAGTCGAAAGCGGCAGAAATGCTTAAAATTGGAAGAAAAACACTTCACCGGAAAATTCAGGAATATCAGATTGAATCTAAATAATACAATAGAACAAATTCTTGGTTCTCAGGGTAATTTAGCTGAGAATATACCTACCTTTGAATCACGCAGCAGTCAAGTGGAAATGGCTTGTATGATTTCAGATACCTTTAGTGATGCAGGTATCTGTGTTGTAGAAGCAGGTACAGGCACAGGAAAGTCTTTTGCCTATTTAATTCCGGCGATGCTTTGGTGTGCCGGGAATAGTGATGATAAAGTTGTCATAGCCACCTCAACAATTAACCTCCAGCATCAGTTGTTTGAAAAAGATATACCAATTCTTCAGAAAATCCTTGATATTACCATAAAAGCTGAACTGTTAAAGGGAAGATCAAACTATATTTGCCTACGAAAACTATTTGAAGAGGTCCAGGAAGGTCCATTGCTTTCGCATCAGGAAAATGACGCTTTTAGTTATTTTTGTAAGTGGGTTGAAAATACAACAACAGGAATGTTCTCAGAGCTCGAAAAACACATCAATAAAAAAATATGGAACAGAGTCTGTTCCGATTCAGATTTCTGTCTTAAAAACCGCTGCCCGTACCGAGAGGGTTGTTTTGTTCTGCAGGCAAGAAAAAGAGCATCAGAGGCCAATATAATTATTGTTAACCATCACCTGCTCTTTGCGGATATAGTTATGAGAGAGCATGAGCAGATAGATCCGCAGGAGCAGGCAATTCTGCCCCCTTTTGACCGGTTAATAATTGATGAAGCACATAATATTGAGAAAAATGCTACGAGTTATTTCACTGAAGTATACGATAGTCAATCAATTGGACGTTTGATGTACGACCTTCTCCACATGAAATTTGGGAAACCTCAGGGAATAGCTGTGAGAATTCTTCCTTTTGTTACTACGGCAGGTGAGCAGACAAGTAGACTTAAAGAGCTGCTTGAAGATCTGCGTAAAAATACTGATAAGCTTGACCTGAATATTCTGGATATTTTTAATACATTAAATCAAAGTTCTCTTCTTGTTGAAACTGTGCATGAAAAACTGGATGAGGAAGTATATACACAATTTGAGGAGATATATGTATCACTTAGTCTTGTGCTAAAAAAAATAGCTGAACAGAATAAGTTGCTGATAACTGATTGTAAAGAGAATGAGGAATCCTATCCTGTACTGCAGGAGCTGAGAAACAACACCTCAAAATTTAATTCTGCATCAGCATTATTGAAGAAGTTCAGTAAATTCATAACCTGTCCGGAAGATATTTTTTGGCTGGACAGTATGAAGAGTGCCGCGGGCAGCATTACAAGTCAGATGAAGATAACTCCGGTTAGTGTAGCAGATACAATATGTGAGAACATTCTTCTCGCATACAAGTCTGTAGTCTGTACTTCAGCGACATTAACTGCTGGTGATGATTTTTCCTATTGGGAAAAGCAGGTAGGATTATATGGTAAGGAATTAGCACATTACAAAAAAAAGTATTTCCCCTCACCATTCGATTTTAAGAAGCATCTATTCCTTGGAATTCCCTCAAATGCGCCAATGCCTTTTGAGCGCGATGGGTATGAATCCTTTATTTGTGATTTTACCCGTAAATTAATAGAATCCTCTGATGGAGGAACTCTGGTACTCTTTACTTCTTATGCACTTCTTCGGAAAGTACATGAATATTTACTTGAATCACTTGAAACTGAAAATATAACACTCCTGTATCAAGGAGAAAAAGACAGATCAAAACTATTAGCGGAATTTATACAGGATGAAAAAAGTGTTTTACTTGCAACTGAATCTTTTTGGGAGGGTGTTGATGCACCCGGTAATACTCTTCGCTCAGTTATTATTACCCGAATACCTTTTAGGGTACCCACCAATCCTGTTGTTTCTGCCCGTTATAAAGCGTTAGAAAAGAGTGGTGGAAATCCGTTTCTTGAAATCTCTCTTCCTGAAGCTGCGGTAAGATTGAAACAGGGGTTTGGCCGACTTTTAAGAAATAGATTCGACCGGGGAGGTGTTTTTATACTTGATTCCAGGATTATACATAAATTTTATGGAAGAATTCTTCTAAAATCACTACCTGATACTTTGACCGAAATACATGATTCTGATCGTGTCAGGGAAAAGTTTGAGGATTTTCTCTACTCCAAGGAATAAAAAGTGTGCAAAAAAACCCCCAATAACGTTATCATACACAACGTTTATTGGGGATTCTCTAGAAGGTGAATCAAATTCCCGTGTTAGCTTTTTACTCTTTTATTCAATAATAGCAAGAATATCAGTCATTCGAAGCAGTAAATGATCAAAACCATCTACTTTGATCGTTGTACCGGCATATTTATCATACATAATTTTATCGCCTATTTTAACTTTAATCTCTTCATCATCACCGATTTCAATTACTGATGCAATTTGAGTTTTCTCCTGAGCTGTTTGCGGAATAAAGATACCGCTTGCTGTTTTTTCCTCAACTTCTTCAACTTTTACAAGCACTCGATCACTAAGTGGTTTGATCTTCATAAAAATCCTCCTGATATTATTCATTTTTATTTTTTAAGTGTGGTTCAGTAATTGAACCATATTATTAGGGCATACCCAAAATATTACGGAACTATGCCAATAAATAACTTATTAATTCAAAGAAAATATACGCATGTTATCAGTATTGGTCAAGCGGTAAATATTTTTTTTAGAATTTGATTTATTGCATTAGTAATAGAATAAATTTCTTGCCTGATAAGTATTTGTTTCGTATATTATTGATATTATGATGGAATGCAGAAAACTTCTTAATGAAGGGAAAAAATTATTATTCTCCCAGAAAGCCCATGAGGCAATGAATAGGTTTAAGAATGCTCTTGAAGTTTGTGAGTGTGAAAACAATATAGAACTGGGAGAAATACTTTTTTATCTTGGCCTGGCCTTTAAAAAAATGGGACATAAGGGGTATGCCCGGCGTTGCTGGTTAAACGCTTTTACGGTACGCGATAGAAATAGTGAAGGAACTTCTCAAAATGCTGAATGGGAAATGTTCCATTCTATTCAGCTTTCCAGATATTTGAGTCAAAAAAAAGATTTTCAATTTGATACCCTGGCAGAGGGTGATATGGTTCATGATTTGATAAAAACTACCTGGTTGGAGATATGTACACTGCCTCAGTTAAAAAGTATGAGTAGTGACGAACGAGTAAACTATTACTATTCGACAACAATTGTATTCCCTGAAATGAATCTTAAAGATGCTGATGAGTACTTCAAATTAGGGAAGATTGTATCTTTTTTACAGTAATCTCTTAATCATCTAAGTACTTTGACATATCATGTGTCATTTTTACTCAGTATATTGCTGATAATACTTCGGTGTGTAAATTTGACACACTTATATTAAAAATACCCTATAATTAATTATTATAATTATTCTGTTAAAAACATATAAAACTTTGTGGTATAAAGAATAAGATATTTACCATAAAGTTGGCATACATCCTGCTGTATGTAGGCAGGAGGCTTGTGATGAAAGCTAAAAATACCTACATAACAGAACATTCTTATACAGAAGATGATAATATTCTTTCAATGTATTTAAAAGAAATAAATAAAATACCACTTCTTAAAAGAGAGGAAGAGGTAGAAACAGCAACAAAAGCAGCTGAGGGAAATAAAACGGCAAAAAAGAAATTAATCGAGTCCAATTTGAGATTTGTGGTTAATGTTGCCAAAAAATACCAAAATCAGGGTCTTCCATTAATCGATTTAATCAATGAAGGTAATATTGGTCTTATGAACGCTATTGACCGATACGATGTTGAAAAGGGGTATCATTTTATCTCTTATGCTGTCTGGTGGATCAGGCAGGCTATTTTGAAGTCCATCTGTGAAAAATCAAGGACTATCAGACTCCCGCTGAATCGTGCAAATGAACTTATACAGATCCAAAAAGCACAAAAAGAGTTGACTTCAATGAACGGAGAGAATCCTGATCTCTATGCTATAGCTAAAATGACACAACTTGATGAGGGACATATTGCTGATTTATTAAGTATATCACGAGATATGGTTTCTCTGGAATCTCCTATTTTCACTGACAATAATAATTCAGAATTAGGAGATTTTATTGAAGATTCTGATTATATATCACCAGAAGAGAGTGTCGTGGAAAATGCACTTCGTGATGATATTAACTCAGTTCTGCATACGCTTAGCCTGAAAGAATCTGAGATTATTGAGTATCGGTTTGGTCTTAACGGCCGCCATGCAATGTCTTTAAAAGAAATTGGAGATATATATAACCTTACTAAAGAACGCATTCGGCAGATTGAGAAAAAAGCTCTTGAGAGATTAAGACATCCTTCAAGAAGTAAATATCTTGAAGCCTATTCTGCTTAATATTGCGGTTTTTGATTAATATTTTGATATTGGAGCTCATAATGTTGTTGTTGACATAATGAGCTCTTTTTTTTACATTCAAAATATATGATAATTACTTACGCTCATGCGTAAAGATAAAATAAAATCAAAAGTTCCTAATAATAGTCAGATAAACAAGAATTTTAACCATTTTTTCAGGTGGTTAGGTATTAACATGTTTATGATCGCTTAATAATTATAGATGGAGGAATCTAACTAATGTCAGAAAACAAGTATGTGTATTTTTTCGGTAAAAAAGAGACCGAAGGAAACGCCGGAATGAAAGAACTTCTTGGTGGTAAAGGTGCAAATCTTGCCGAAATGACCAGCATCGGTCTACCAGTACCCCCAGGGTTTACTATAAGCACTGAGGCCTGTGCTTATTTTTCAGAAAATGATGGGGAATATCCTAAGGTTTTGAAGGAACAAGTTTTAGAAAACTTAAGAAAACTTGAAGAAGAGATGGGTGCGAAATTAGGGGATTCCGAAAATCCGCTGCTTGTCTCAGTTCGTTCGGGTGCAGCACAGTCTATGCCCGGGATGATGGATACAGTTCTTAATCTTGGTATGAGTCCTGCAGCTGTTGAGGGAATAATTAAAAAATCCGGTAATGAAAGATTTGCATGGGACAGTTGCAGAAGATTTATGCAGATGTTTGGTGACGTTGTTATGGGCGTATCACATCACAGCTTTGAGGAGGCTCTTCAGGCAGTAAAAGATCAGGTTGGTACAGAATTTGATACTGATCTAGGTGTTGATGATTTGAAGCTTGTAATTCAGAAATATCGTGAAGTATATAAAAAAGCAACTGGTGAAGACTTTCCAACCGATCCTTTAGAACAGTTATTTAAATCTATTGATGCTGTTTTTAGATCATGGGACAATGACCGGGCAAAAAAATATCGACAGATGAATGATATCAGAGGACTTCTCGGAACTGCCGTAAATGTACAGGCTATGGTTTTCGGTAATATGGGTAACACATCCGGTACCGGAGTAGCTTTTACCCGAGACCCATCCACCGGTGAAAATAAATTCTATGGTGAATATCTCATGAATGCACAGGGAGAGGATGTAGTAGCCGGAATCAGAACACCCCTTACTATTGATACCTTGAAAGATGAGAATGAGGAAGTTTACAACCAGCTTGTAGGTATCCGCGGTCTTCTTGAAAAGCACTATAAGGATATGCAGGATATTGAGTTTACTATTCAGGAAGGAAAGCTCTATATGCTGCAGACCAGAACGGGTAAACGTACTATTTTCAGCTGGTTAAAAACCCAGGTTGAGATGGTAAAAGAGGGATTGATTGATAAGATAACTGCTGTAAGCAGGGTTCCTGCAAATGAATTTGGAAAGTTATTTGCACCAATTCTTGATCCGGAAGACATTTCTGCAAAAGGTGTAGCAGAAGTTGCCAGGGGACTTAATGCAAGTCCTGGCGGAGCCAGTGGATTAGCAGTTTACTCAGCACATGAAGCTGAAGAATATGCTGCTCAGGGGAAAGATGTTATTCTTGTTCGTATCGAGACAAGTCCGGAAGATATCGGTGGAATGGCTGTCGCTAAGGGTGTATTAACAGCCAGAGGCGGAATGACAAGTCATGCTGCAGTAGTTGCAAGAGGTATGGGCTGTCCCTGTGTTTCAGGTGCCGGTAATTTAAAGATTGATTATAAAGCAAAACAGATGAAAGTTGGTGATTTGATCGTCAAACAGGGCGATTATATCTCAATTGATGGATTTACGGGACAAATTTATGCTTCCGAGATAGCTGTAAAACCCTCTGAGATCGTTCAGGTTCTGAATGGAGAGATGAAAGAAGAAGATTCAGGACTATTTAAAGATTATAATACTTTTATGTCTTATGCTGATGAACTTCGACTGTTGAAAATTCGTACAAATGCTGACACTCCTGCAGATACAGAGATGGCAGTTAAATTTGGTGCTGAAGGTATTGGCCTTTGTCGTACTGAACACATGTTTTTTGAAGGAGATAGAATAATTTCCATCAGAAAAATGATCCTTGCAAAGAATATGGAAGAGAGAGAACAGGCACTGCTTGAGCTCCTTCCTATGCAGAGAGATGATTTTGAAGGAATTTATAAAGCTTTGGCCGGACGTCCGGCAACAGTACGACTTCTGGATCCTCCTCTCCATGAATTTCTTCCTCATGAAAAAGAGAATATTCAGGAAATGGCTGATCAGCTTTCAGTTCCCTATGAAGAAGTTGCAGCTAAAGTTGATGCGCTGCATGAATTTAACCCTATGCTGGGATTCAGAGGTTGTCGTTTGGCGGTAGTTTACCCTGAAATACTCAAAATGCAGGTTAGAGCTATTATTGAAGCAGCAATGAATGTTATAGATGCCGGAACTCCTGTTTTGCCTGAAATAATGATTCCGCTTGTTGGAAATGTGAAAGAGTTTGATTACTGTAAAAAAGATGCACTTGAAACAATTGAGGCTATTTTTGCTGAACGGGGAAAAACAATTGAGTACAAAATTGGTACAATGATTGAAGTTCCCAGAGCAGCATTAACAGCTGATGAAATTGCAAAATCTGCTGAATTTTTCAGTTTCGGTACAAATGACCTTACTCAGATGACATGCGGTTTTAGCCGTGATGATTCTGCAAGCTTTTTAGGACCGTATGTAGAAGATACTGATAAACAGTTTTTCGAATATGATCCATTTGAGGTGCTTGACCAGAATGGTGTTGGTAAATTGGTTATTATGGCTGCTGAACTTGGTCGAAAAACCAGACCTGACATTAAACTCGGAATCTGTGGTGAACATGGTGGAGAACCCAAAACAATAGACTTTTGTGCAGGGATTGGACTTGATTATGTAAGTTGTTCACCTTTTAGAGTACCAATTGCAAGACTGGCAGCTGCTCAAGCCAGTATTAGAAGAATGTAGTTGTTTTAAGAATCATAGTATTATGAAACAATTATAATAATAAAAGCTGCCGTTTCAAACGGCAGCTTTTTATTTTGAGCCAAAGGTGGGCAATAACCGAAAAGTTAAGCCCTTCAGATTAGGAATATTGATTATCATCAAAATAAAATATGTTTCAATTATTAAGGGTTCCTATAAAAAGATAGATATTCATCTATATTATACAGATCTTGTAACATTACATTTGAAGGTGGGCTTCCTACATTTGTTTGAATATTAACGGGGTAGTGGAAGCGAAGCTGTCACCAGGGGCCACGGAATTAACACTAACTAACTTTAATAGGGATTCTTTCATTTTTTCTCTAAGGGACTGAAGAACACATATTTCATAATTTATTCGATCTATTACATCTTTTCCATCTTCATTTTTCCTAATTATTGCACTTTTCCATTTTGACTTAACAATTCCGGAAATAGGGAATTCATCATCAATTTCCAGATGTCTTATTTATGAATCTATATTCCCTTTTACAATTTTTAATGCTTCAAGAACCGGTTTATGGATATCGTTGTTTGATTTAAATTCAAGAATATTCAGTAACTTAGGAAGCATTCTACGATAATGTCTTGAATAAGAGTTTTTCATTACTGTACGCACTTTTCCTGTGAAAGCACTGTTGTTCATTTGTAAATCTTGTATGAGATCCTGTAAGAGCTGTTCATTAAATGACGGATAGATAACATCTTTAATAATACCTTCCGGATTTTCAATAGATAATTCAGCAATCCTTTTTTAAGATATTATATTTGCCATGTACTTTTTTAATTTCTTTTATTATTTCTCGTTCTACTTTTTTTACAGCTTTAGAATCGATCTTATGTATTATTGAAATTAATAATTCAGCCAGGTTATCAGTAATCTCCCTACCTCTTTTTCAGAAAAAAATAGAAAGGAGAGAATATTTAATATCATCTGGATGCCGTTTTATTTCTCCAAGTAATTCAGATGAAATCCTTTGTTTATATTCCTTCAATATTTTTTGTGGAATATTATCAAAAATATTCCCTGGGATTTTAACGTCTCTTAAAACTTGAAGCTTTTTCACCTCATCATGGATACTTTCAAGACCGATTCGTCCAGGATCACTTCTTAATTTATTAAAAGTCATAATGTCATTTGTATTATCGTGATCTTCATTTCGTAAGAAATCATTAATCAATTGATCAATTAGATAAAGTGTTTCAACCGGCAGCTTATTTTTTATTGAAAGGAAAAGTCCATTTTCATAGTTAATAATCGCTGAGGATGAAATTCTATCCATTCGATCTGGTGTTGGTGGTTCAAGTTTCAATTCCCTTAACCGTGTTAATGAATAGTCTTAACAATTTCCTTTTTATAGCAATTATTATTTTTGAAAAGCCATTCGATAAGTGTATCTGAATCTTGTACTGTCATTTCTTTAAAATCAAAGAGTTCTCTTATTTCTGCAGGATGTCTTTTTATTGTTCTTCCGTTCCAATCATATTGTTGAAAAATGTCTATGTTAATATTGAGCTATTTCCCAATAAATGAAACTACAGAATTAGGAATCTCGAACTGATTTGTTGGAAATCTTGTTTCTAATTAAAAAAAATATATAGACAGGCAAATCCCAGCTTATTTATTTCATTACTTTTTTTATATATTAATTCAAATTCAGATTGAATTAATGAAAATAAATCTATTAACTCATCGTTTCCCAATTCCTTTTCATCTACACCTCTTTTTGGGATAATTAAATACTATTAGTATTTTTCTTTGGACATTGAGATCCGCACTTCCACTGCAGAAATATGAGTATAAATCTGTGTTGTTTGACTTACATGTCCTGCTACCTGTTGAACAAGTCTTATATCCTTTGTATCGGTATACAAATCAGTTAGGGCAGTATGCCGGAGGAGATGATTATAAACATTTTTTTCAATACCGGCTTTCTTAGCATAATGTTTAATCATTTTATTCGCTGAACATCTATCAATTTGTTTTCCTGTCCTAGTTGCAAAAACAAAGACACTTTCAGGAGCTTCTTCTTTATAGATTTTAAGCCGCATTACCAGAGACTCGGGAATAAAAAAATTTCTATCTTTTTCACCTTTTCCTTCCTTTATCAGTAGCTTTCCCTCTTTCCAGCGGATATGTGACCATTTTAGTTTGCTCAATTCACTGATCCGCAAGCCAGCAGTTAACATCAACTCAACCATAAGCCGGTTCTTTCTACCAGCTTTATATCCTGCATTCTCAGGTCAAATTATACACACGGGAGCCTGAACCTCTAATGATTTAAACAGCGCTTGCTGTTTTTTCGTAATCTCACCCCAATGACCAACTTTTCCCGGGTGTTCGTAGTATTCAATGACATCGAATTCATCAAGCAATGTGTAGAGGGTGTAGTCAGCATGTAACTTCTTATCTTTCATGGATTTCTGAATCTTTGAGAGTATGATCAAGGCTAGGTATTGTACAAAGATTTTGCCCTGCAGATGTGATTCGGTGCTTACTCCCGGACGACGCAGTCCAAGACGTTCTTTCAGATTTCCAAAGGCTTTTTCTACACAATCTTTGGTCCGGTAGACCGTTAATGCTTCTGCTTTGTCAGTGATGCAATTACTCAATAATGCAAAGAAACCATAGTACTGTTCATCAGATTTGACCACATTATGACGAATAGTGACAATTCTTCCCCGTTTTGGGGTATCTTTGACCATAAAATACCGTTCATACAGCTGTGCATGAAGCTTCTGTTCCCGGCGTTCTTCAAGTTCTTTTTGTAGCTTTAGAATCTTTCTATGATGTACTCTTCGATCACTACCAGCTTTATCTTCGTTATAATACAGATGCACGTACATCTTACGTTTCACCTCTCCCTCTGAGGGAAAGGTGCCGGAAACTTGCCAACCAATACGCGGTGAAAGGGCATATACATCCTGTTGCTCAAGATAATTCTCAACCGAGCAGATACGGTCACGAAACTCATCAATCATTGTCTTGATGAATTTCAGGGAGGTCTTTGCAGCAATTAAGAACTTATAGTGTTTTCTGTACAGTGCACTAATATTCTCAGCACTGTAGTAGCCTCTGTCCATGACCAGCTTAACTTTTCCCATTCCCATGGTTGCAAGGTCTTGAATGAGCTTGGTCACCGTTTTCACATCGGTGATGTTTCCCGGCATGATACGGTAGCATACGGGCAATCTGCTTGTTTGTCCAAAGACTAAGGATAGATTAATCTGATCAAGCAGATCATGTTCTTTGTTCATTCCTCTCCGAGCTAACGCTATAGCTTTACTGTAGGTGCTTAAACTCGTACTATCGTATGCAAGATATTCTGTTTCCAGTCTTCGTTTTACCTGAGATGAAAAGAATTTCTGAATACGGTCTTCATCTATAGCAGCAAACAGATCACTGCTGCGGGGGCTGCTGATATCCTCTCCATAGGGATGACGATGAGTTTTGCTCCATTTAGGAAACCTGCTTAAGGGATTTCTCTCCTCTAAGATCAGATACCAGGCAATAGATAACAGCTGCTTCCAGGTGTCTGGGAAATAGACTTTCAGATCAGCAGTAACACCCAATTGTTCACTGATCTCATCAAATAAATAGGTTGCACCGTAGTAAGAACGGGTAAAGACTTCAGAAGCAGGTGCTCTGCCACGAGTAGCAGGAGCATCTGTTTTCGGTATCAGACCGGTCTTCTGCTTCTGCTTATCAGAAAGAGCATGATAATGCTTATTGGGAATAAACTGTCCCTCTTCATCTAATTTACCCAGATAGAAACGCTTTTGATGTACTTTATCATCATCAGGAACTCGAAATGATGTACGCTCAAAGATGTAGGTAGTTCCTTTTATCACCTGGGTCTTAACTTTAGCCATAGCTCCTCCGTGTGTATAACTGTATTATACACACAAGAACAACTAAAGTCAACAGTATGTCATTATATTAACCTAAGTTAGACACGTTTTTCACTATGTGTGTATAACTTTTCTTGAGAATGCAGGTTGCAAGGGGAAGTTTCTGCAGTTTCTAATTGAAACTGCCATGATAAATACACTTTCATCAAGCATAGTCAAGATTTAAAGAATCGTTCTACAATTACCAATTTCTCAAAATCACGTTTCGTATTTATCCATCTGCACCAGCCTCGCCAGCTTTTCTTATTTGTCTTTGCAAAGATGTGTACCCCTGAGCTAATTGGGGGATGGGTGGGTTCGGAATAATTGTTTCCTATCCTGATTTCGGGGCAGCTTTACCCCCTATCTGTGATGTTGACTTTTACAAAATTCAGTATTCTTGAAGCTTTCTCAATAGCTGTTTCAACCTCTGCTTTTTTTGGCATCAGATCACCTTCAGGATAACGATATAAAGTAGCAAAAGGATTTAGATAGATACAGTCTTCATAAATATTATCAAAAGTTTCATCAATTAAAATACAGGTTTCTAAAAGAAATAAAAGATTATGAGTTCTGCCGATATCTCTGGAACAAAATGAAAGAAAAGCTTTCAATGATTTTTCGGCACATTGCTGAGTATGATAAATAGCTATATCAAATAAGGAATTCATAGAATCCAATAAAACTATAGAAGATTCAATATCCTGAGCAGCTTTAAATAACCACTCTTCATGCGGCTTCATAAAGCTTAATTCCCTTATGATACACTTTATTAATAAGAGTTGATGGATGATTAACCCTTTCTGTAATTTCACTTTCTGTGAGAACAAGCAAATCTACAGGTATATGCATATCTCTTAAAATTCTTAAACCCATTCTTATTCTATCAGCTTGAGAAATTTTTGACTCATTTAGAATTATGCAAAAATCGAGATCACTTTCAGAAGTCGGAGTACCCCATGCGTGAGAACCAAAAAGATATATGGCCTGAGGGTGATATAATTTTACAAATCTGGATACAATCTCATTCAAAATATTTTTATCAACTATCATATGTATGATAGTATACCTAATAAATTGAATCTTCAAGCAATACAACAACTGTTTCAGAAACCTTGAATATAAATAAGAAATCTGTACGTGTCTGGGGGACACGGGGTCGGCAGTTCAAATCTGCCCAGCCCGACTACATAAAGCTTTACAGGGAAACAATTTAGTTTATCTGTAAGGCTTTTTATTTGCCCAAATAACCTTGTAGACACTAGTGTAGACACAGTTTGATCTTTTGTTATCCCTGAATTATACTGTTATAAAAGGGAGTATTTCATGCATCGAGGCAAAGAGATTGTAGTTATACAGAAGCCAACCAGAGGAAAAGTAGTATGGTATTATTACTACTATTACACAGACGATGGTGTTAATTTCCATGCATCCAACCGCTATTCCGTTGGTCTGGAAGTTGATTCTGATGATGTTCCCAAATCTAAAAGAAAGGCCGAAAGAATGGCCAAACACCTGAAGTTTAAAAAAGAGCAGGAAAGAAAAGAAAAACAGACAAGAGAGATTTTCTCCGTTTATACAAAAGATTGGTTTATTTGGGGGATATGCCCCTTCACATCCTCTGAAGAAAAAAGAGGACGGTCTTTGTCCCAGGGGAATACAGAAAAGAACAGAAGGATATTGGAAAAGCACATTCTTCCACCATTCAAGAATCTGAAGCTGTCAGAAATCACCCCGGCTCATATTGAAAACTGGATGTTTAAAATGCAGAAAAAGGGTCTTATTGGAAGATCTATAAACCGCTACTACACGCCTCTCCAGACAATCTTTAGAGAGGCAACCCGCCTGGGAGATCTAACTGAGAATCCCTGTACAAAAGTTAAAAGTATGATAGAAGTTGAGAAAGTACGAGAGATTCTAACTATGCAGGAATATAACAACCTCTTTAAGGATAATGCTCTGGTAGAAGTTTGGAGCGATCAATTGTCAACTTTCACGAAGTTGACAAACACCAAGAACAAAGACCTTCTTGGGTGATTGGTCTAGCTGCTGAACCCTCCCCAAAGGACATCCAAAAGGGAACTGCATTGTAGCTCCGTCAATTCTTTCAGTCATATTTATTTCCTATATGTCAAAGCAGTCACTATTGGTAACAAATTATATTACTAATAGATATTTGATAAATCATATTCCATGGGTGAGTATAAATCAACACTGACTGGAGTATATATGGTCGATAAAATACGCGAGATCCTCGCAGTAAATATTAAACACTATCGTGCAGCATTTGGCTACTCACAGATGAAGCTTGGGTGCACGACAATAAAATTATTTATTAGTGAAACAATTGTTAGAGGTGTTTCCTTGTGATATACTTACTGTATGTATTACAGCAAGTATAGGAGGAAGTATGAATTTAGCACACCTAACGCTT
>JABMQR010000107.1 GCA_013202335.1 Bacteroidota bacterium | reverse complement strand
GATGTCATTGAATGCTTCGAACAACCCGGGAGTAATCTACGCATGGGTGAAATGACTAGGAAGCAGGAAGACCTGTATCGCAAACTTGGCGTTGAGCCACCAACCTCGTTATAATTGTTCGGGAATTCAGGTTATAAAGAGGGAATACTATTTCTGTTTTTTCTCCCATATTGTTGTCAGCCGCGGGAGAAAAGTATTCTTCATGGGAGAATGTTATGCTGCAAGAGATAAAAAAACATAAGGATCCTCCCGAGCTCTACAATTGATATGCTCCTACTGTACATTCCGTTGAAAGACCTGTGTGAAAAATTCGAGTACGTTTCTTGATAAGGCTGTTCTGTAAGAATGACTTTCCAAAAATTTGTTAAAATAATGCAAATAGTTTGCAAATTATTGTAAACTATTTGACTTGAAGGTTTATTAGGTTTATTATATTGGTATGAACGAAACATTGCGTCTTATAATTGCACAGCAGCAGCAAAACCTGAGAAGTCAGTTCTCAATTGTAACCAGGGATACACAAATACTTCCTGTTCCAAGGAAAGCGACGGTCATCATAGGAATCAGAAGAAGCGGAAAATCTACATGGCAGCACGAGAAGATGGAAGCTCTCCTCAATGATGGTGTGCCAACGGAAAACATCTGCTACATCGATTTTTCAGATGATCGCCTGGATTTCCTCAGGAGTGAAGAATCCGACCCCTCTGTGATATCAGATACATATTATGGGATGTATCCGGACAAGCATGCACAAAAGATCTTCTTCTTCTTCGATGAGCTTCAATATGTAAACCGGTGGGCCCAATTCGTCAACAGGATACAAACAACAGAAAACTGCGAGGTCTATATAACCGGCTCATCTGCAAAGCTTCTTTCTAAGGAAATAGCAACTGAACTTGGTGGAAGAACTTTTGCCTGGGAGATGTTCCCATTCTCATTCCGTGAATTTCTCCGAGCCAACGGTAAGCCGGAAACTATATCCGATATTTCAAGCAGGGATGAGATTATCGGTGCATTCGGTGAATATGTTACAAAGGGAGGAATGCCGGAACGACTTGTCCTGCCAAAAGGGACGATGGCCGCATTGTATTTCCAAAATCTTGTGAATGATGTTCTCGCCAGAGATATCATGCTCAGGTACAACATCCAGCATCCGGTTCAGTTGAAGAGGCTTGTTCAGATTCTGATAAACAACTTTTCACGCCTTATCTCTGTGAACAAGCTGAAGCAGCGCCTTGCAGGCGAAAGGAACAGACTGTCACCAGAATTGATAAGTGATTACATAGACAAGCTGATTGATTGTTATCTGATGTTTACTGTCCCTATCCGCTCTTACAACATGGCGGTCCAAGCTGTAAATCCTAAGAAAGTCTACTGTGTTGACCATGCACTGGCACAGGCCTTTTCCCGAGCTACCTCAGATAACAATGGGTTTGCATTGGAAAATATGGTTTTTGTAGAACTCAGGCGCACCATGGAGAATGTGTTCTACTATAAGACCGCACATGGTGATGAAATCGACTTTGCAGTTGGTCCCGACTCTGACATACGTCTGATTCAGGTTTGTTGGGAACTGGGAAAGCAGGAGAAGACTAGAGAACGTGAAATTGGAGCTCTCCTTGATGCAATGAAGGAATTGGAACTTCAAGAGTCATGGCTAATCACTGCATACGAAGAGGAAGAATTTAAGGATGGAGAAACAGACCAGCTCATCCATGTAGTTCCTGCCTATAAGTGGCTATTGCAGTAATAATATTCCTACTTGAGAGTCCTTTTGATTTCAACTAGGAGGAAGGTACCCTCACCAGTGATAGAGCCTTGCGATGCAGGTGGTATATATAATCCTGACTGTATCCAAGCTGTACAGCGAGCTGCTCCCAGCTCAAAAAGGTAAGGTATCGCATCTCAAGGATGGTCTCGCATTCCATGCTGTTGATGCGCCTGATGGCCTCAGTAATGCTGCGCTTCATTTGCACCAGAAGCGTGATACCACATAACGATAAAAAAATCACCTCAAATCCCCCTGCTGCACATTAACAGGTAGTAAAGAACTCCAATTACCGGATTGTTCAATTTCAGAGATACTGATTTTGCGGATTCTATCAAACTATAAAACGTTGTACTGGTATGAGCACATAGTGGCGTATCAGAAAATGTCCAGTTGTTTCGGCTATGCTCGTAAAAATACAGTCTAAAAAATTGGTTATTCTCAGGGTCTCCTGCTGGTGCTGCAAGTTCTTCTCTGCTCTATAGCCTCAT
>JABMQR010000106.1 GCA_013202335.1 Bacteroidota bacterium | reverse complement strand
CGGGAGGTTGTCTCTGAAGAATACACTTTTCAGCTTAATAACAGCATTGAGCGTAATCTGAAACTCGCGAAACTGAAAGGGAGCAACGCACAGATAGAGAATCTGAAAACCGGAAAGGGACGACGGTACCAAGACTCCACTATGAAACAGCTTTCATCTCTTGACTTCATTTCAGATCGCAAGAATATTTCTATTTTCGGTGAATCTGATGCAGGAAAAACCTATGCTTCAAAAGCTTTTGGTATTGAAGCTTGTAAGAATGGCTATCGCACTTTATTTACAGATTTCACGGATTTGATTGACTACCTATTCATGCTCAGAAATTCAGATATGAATAAGTATAAAAAGAAGCTCATTTTCTATAGCCGTATTCAGGTACTGATTCTTGATGATTTCTTGATTTCTCAGTTAGGCGATGAACGTAGTCTTATACTCTTTTCGCTAATAAAAAATCGTGATGAACTCGGTACGTCGACTATTATTACTTCTCAATATGATCCGAGAACTTGGATTTCTTTTCTTGAAGGTGATGGTAATTTTGCAATGGGTGATAGCATCAGAAGACGTATTCTAAACAATGGTTATACAATTCTTATTGAGAAGGCTGTTTGATTTCTTTCTGGCCAGCATGTTTTTGCTGGCCGCTATTCAACGCTCGGTGACCACTTTTGAGCGCCCCAGTGACCGGTTTTTCACGCCATATGCAGCACATAACGTTCCGCGATAATGTGAAGTTTTCATCAGACCAATTTGGGTAAAGCATAGCAAAATCGTATATTCGCTATTATATTTTCTTTAAAAATATTTCTCAAATAATACACCTGATTCATCTTTATCATTCAAGTTTAATATTACTTCATCCTTTTCAAATGGAATTGGATTGAATGTGTTATCCCTAGGTATGTCAGTGTCGATTAAGGTAATAATATGTTGTAGATTGTTTTCATAACATTTACTTCGTGAAACATTTAAAAAAGTATTTTTTTTTCTGTTATCAAGAGCCTCAAGTGCTCCATCATGATAAGCAAATCTATAAAAAGATGTAGTTGAATAATTCTCTAATAATGCTAAATCAAATGCTATACACATTAATTTTTTATAAGATGTTCCAAAATCCTCTTCAGTAATTGTTAAATCAGCAGGCTTTTGGATATTTGCATTAAATTCAACATTCCCTTCTTTATTTTGCTTTATTGAAAGAATTGCGTTTGTGTTAAGTATTTCTTTTAATATAGCATTGAATATTTTCCTAATATTTTTATGCTTTTGTTTGCTTATCTCGTCATGAGTAGATTTAATAAGCTTATTAATTTGATCATCCAATTCTTCAATCTCTTCAACAATATTTGAACTGTCATCAATTATTTTATATTTTTTTTCTAAATAAATAATATCTGCTTCAATTTTTGATAATTCTTTCTGATGCTGTTTGAATTTTTTATAAGTATCGTATTCAGTTAAATAATTTAATTTAGAAACTTTATCTGTATTTAGTAATTCTATTTGAATATTAATCTGCTCAAGATCGTTTTCATTTTTTTCAAATGTTGTTTGCAAAATACCATTTCGTTCTTCTGTAACTTCTTTATTGAAATTTATTAATCGTGTAAAATCATCTATTATCTGATTTGGAAACACTACACTTATCTCATCAAACAATTTTCCAAGTTTTACAACATCGACAGTAAGATTTTTTTCATTCAATGATTTACGAATCTTACTATTTTCCAAAGACAAAAAATATTTTTGACTATGCAATACTTGTAATTCTTCTTCAATATTCTCTACAATATTTTCATTTATTTCTTCTTCTTGATTGCTGAAATCAAACTGATCAATTACTGATTCAATTTGATCTCTTTCTTCTTTTTTTATCTCAATGAGCCCTAAAATTCTATCTTTTTCCTCTATTTGTATATCTGCCTCAGATTCTAATATCTTTACTTTTGTTTTAAGCATTAATTTTTTTTCAGACTTCTGGTATTTTTCAGAAATTATATTGCCATTAAAACCCAGTAAATCAAAAATAAATGGTTTCCAATCTTTGTCTTGACCACGGAATTTACTGAGCTTAAACAAGTCTTGATAATCATGCTGATGTCTTAAAAAATAATTTATTGATTTTCGATAATTCCATTTTTTAAAAACTGTAAAACCTAAAGAATTATTAACGATATCTTTGGCCTTTCTTATAGGTAATTCTTCTTCATCCCAATCAATATTCATATCAAATGCATTAAGCCTTTCAGCATTAATTTTCAATGATATTTTTGATTGTTGATCTACATCCCGTTTAATTAATATAAAACGTCCATCATTTAGTGCAAACTCACCGTAGAAAACCTGTCCAGAAAAATTTCCTTTGGTTAGGAAAAATTTACTTTTATCATTTATCTCTTTTAAAAGTATAAAATCAATAACTTTTATAAGAACCGATTTTCCTAGGTTATGTGAATCAGTTTCTAAATTTTTTGGATCATAAATATTCCCCAGGACGACATTTAAGCCTATCAAGTTAAATTTAATGTTTTTAAAATTCTTATTGGAATATAATCTAGATATTTTCATTTCAACAACCTAAAACAATCAGTTTCTTTTAAATACTCAATTTTTTGTATGGAGTATAAAAATGAAATAGCATATATAAATATACTTTTTACTTTCTCAGAGGTTTTACTAATAACAGTAGAAAGTAAAACATCATATTCAACAACATCATCCTCTAATATGCATTCAACAATTAAAGATGAAATATTTATTATAGAAAGACATGGATCAGTATGCTTATCAAGTAGTAACATTATCTACCACCTTTCTACCAATATCACAGGTTGCATACATAAAATGTAAAAAAGTACGGATAAATCGTCTTTTCTTTAATAGCTTATCACTACATTCATCTAATATTTTGTCATATAAGTAAGCGAGTACATCATCGAAGTATGCGAAATCATTCCTTTTGATAGAAATTTTTTCTTGTATATCTAAGACTGTATTTTCATATTTTTCTTTATACTCCGAATTTATAGGATCTTCTAAAAAGCTTTCAATTTTATTAAAATGAACATATGATTTTTTCAAGACATTATCAAAATACTCCTCTGAAAGAGAATTTAGCCTATTCTTATTTTTGATTGGAATCTTTAGGAATTTATCTTTAATTTCCATTAAATCCTTTGAATTATATCCTGAATCTGTAAAACAAATAATAGTATCTCTAATATCTTCCTCATAAAAATCTAAAGGGATTAGTAGTTTATTTAAATTAGCTAATTTTACGACATCTGGATAGCTCTTCAAAAATAATTGAATTGTCTCTAAACCAATTATACGGTTTTCTAAAATAATTTTACTCTTGATAAAATCCTCGATCTTTGAATCTTGTAAACCGCTTAATTTTCTATTTGTAAATAATAAATAATATTCAACTTTTTTGGCTTCTTTTAATTCAATGATACTTTTCAGTTCTTTTTTTAAAATAGTAATAAAATCGCTATCCGTGCAACTACTGTTTGGTTTAGTTGTGTGTTTCGCTTGAATAATAAATTTACCACACCAAGGTGATGAACTACTCGGGAAATTATTTGCCATACCGGTAAACTTCCCATCTCGCCCTCCATCTTTACCTTGTGAAAAAATAATTATACCCGTTCCTAATATTTTTGAGCAAACTAAACCTACAAGTTCTTCAAATTCTGTATCATTTAAATTGTATAAAGGGTAATTCATATAACCTCGCCTAAAATTTCTAATAGTATATCACCAAGCCCACGGATGGGCGAGGATGAAAAATCAAAAATCTTGTTGATCAGCGATAATGTCATGGTATAAGTCGTCAGGGAAAATGTCACCCTTCTAAAAATCTCACTATACTGGAAGGATGAAAATTGAAATGACAAAACAGGATGCAAGAAAAGTGACCATTGTTGAAGAATTATTGGCTAATCGGATTACCAATACGCAAGCTGCACAATTATTAACTCTGAGTATCAGACAAGTTCAACGAATAAAAGCTCAAGCCACAGCAGGTGGAATACTGAGCATTCTCCATAAAAGCCGTGGCCATACACCAGCAAATGCCCTTGATGAGGAAACTGCTACCGTAATCAGAGAGCTGTACCAGAACTCATTACAAGGATACAACTTCACTCATACCACTGATATATTAGCGGAAGAAAAAGGAGTCTTTGTCTCAGTCAGTACCGTTTCACGCATTCTCAAAGGCCAAGGCATTCGCTCCCCAAAAGCAAAACGCAGACCGAAGAAACATCGTTCCAGAGATGCACGGCTCCATGAAGGAGAGATGGCACAGATGGATGCTTCTTCTTTTGATTGGTTGGACACAGGATCATACCTGCATCTGCATGGCGCCATTGATGATGCCACCGGTCATGTTCTGGCTCTACATATCGAAAAGGAAGAGACGTTCGATGGGTATTGCGAGCTTATGTTCCAGATGAATCATGATGCTCATCTTCCAAGAGAATTCTATACGGATGGAAGAACCGTCTTTGCCTATGATAGCGTAAAGAAACAAAAACTCACTATTGCAGAAGAACTTGCCGGGAAACGGGAAAAGCAGCCGCACTTCGCCAGAGCAGCCAGAGAGTTGGGAATCCTCTTGATCATAGCCGGATCAGCACAGGCTAAAGGGGCCATAGAAAGATTATGGGGAACCTTACAGGATCGTCTTCCCAAAGATATGAAGCGAAAGGGGATTACCACGGTTGAACAAGCAAATGAGTTTCTCACACACTACATTCCCTACTACAATCGTAAGTTTGCAGTCCCGGCAGTCAGCCAAGAGAAACGGTATCTCCCCAAACAAGATCCTGAAATGATGCAGGTTAGCTTCTCCCGGCAGGAGACCAGAAAGATTGATACCGGACTCTCGTTCTCCTATGGTGGAAAGAAATATCGGCTCCCCAGCCATTGTAATGATCAAAGAGTCTCCCCCACTGCTCATGATACTATTATTGTAGCAATCAGTAAGTACATTGGGATCAAGGTGTTGTACAAAGGGTTTGTGCTAACTCCGGAACTTCTTGCTACTCCACAGAGAACTGCTAAGATGTCACAACCACAAAAGAAGATACTTCCTAAAAGAGTAGCAGAAGGTCCGAATATTCCAGCTAACAGTAATTCTCCCTGGTATATTTTTAGTGGCAAGTCCAAAACAAAAAAATTACCGGTAAGGGGGTGATATTTTCGCTGACGAGTTAACCGGCTTTAGGGTGACATTTTCGCTGACGAGTTAACCGGCTTTAGGGTGACATTTTCGCTGACTGTTGACAATGGTATTTATATAATTAAAGCATTTCATGTCGATATGGATAATTTCAGCCTTAAGGGCTAATTGAACTGGAATCGTTTCCACTAGAGAAACAAAAAAGGATCAACTGCCGCGATCAACCAGTTCAGGTTCAAGGCATACATTAACAGAAGACTCCCCATCCCTTACAACTCTCTCAATGAGATCAACGATCTGCTGTGCTCCAAGCTTACCAAGTTCCACCCCATCCTGCCTGACAGTGGAAAGATTCACGTACTCTGTAGGAGATATATCATCATACCCAATAATATGAATACTACTATTCAGCTCCTTTTTGGCCTGCAGACCTCCGAGAGCAAGAATATCACAATAGTAAAAAATCCCATCAATATCGCCCTGCTTAATCAAATCACTTGTTAATCTATATGCTTCATCTTTATCGAGTGAAATTGAGTATTCGCTCTTCAAATCCATTTGATTAGTTTCCAATTGTCCTTTAAAGCCGGAAAGTCTCTCTATTTCCTGTTGGGAAGCAGAGAGGTCCCCAATAAATGCAATATGTTTACAGCCTTTAGCAATCAGGTAATCCGCAGCAAGGCTGCCTCCATGAAAATTATCAAAATATATTGAATTCTCGCCCTTCTCATGAAGATCCAGATAAATAAACTTATTGTTATGTTCCTTGAGTCTCAGTTTCTCGTTTTCTGTTAATGGATCAACTAGAGCCAATAACCCTGTAAAATCGGTATACATAATCTGTCGAAATATTTCTTCGCGCTGTTTCCCCACATTAAAGATCAAAAGACTGTATCCGCGTTCATTTAAACATGAATAGATACCTTCAAGTATTTTCAAAGAAAACTTATGGGTAATTTTAGGAAGAATAATACCAATTGTGGAGTTATTGTATTGGCCGGTAACAAGCATTTTAGCAGTTTTGTTGGGCTTATATTTCAAGCGTCTGGCAACTTCCAATACCTTCTCGCGTGTTGTATCGCTTACAGCGGAACTGCCATTTAAGACCCTGGATACTGTCCCCAGACCAAAACCCGAGATTTTAGCAAGATCTTTGATGGTTACTCTCATAACAGCTATTATAGGATACTTTAGATACAATTATCTAGTCCTTTGCATAACCAGCCGGTGATGGCCGATTATTTATTGCGCAGGACTCAATAATGGATTCCATACCTGATACGCAAACAAAATTTTCTAAACGGTTTTTCCAAAATCCTGCGTCTACCGATATTCAGGCAGATAATTCCCATGAGCTTCAATCAGCTCATCACACATAGCTCTGATATCATCCAGGGAAAGCTCTGCGGCAGTATGAGGATCAAGCATAGCCGCATGGTATATTGAGCTGCGTCTGTGATTCAGGGCTGCATCGAGAACAAGCGTCTGAACATTGATATTTGTCATATTCAAAGCTGCCAGCTGCTCCGGCAGGGCTCCGACATAACACCCCTGGACACCATTACGATCGACAAGACAAGGAATTTCAACACATGCTTGTGACGGGAGGTTTGAGATCAAACCCCTGTTTTGAATATTGCCGTGTATGCGATAAGGTATACCTGTCTCAATGGCTTCCATGATGTAGGAACCATATTCACTGGTACGTGTATGGGTAAGTTCAGAATTTCCTATCATAGTCTTACTCATCTCCTTCCAGTCCTTTATCTGCTGAATACAACGTCGCGGGTACTCATCAAGAGGAATATTAAACTCTTCAATCAGCTCAGGATATCTATGCTTAATCCAGTAGGGCATATATTCTGCATTGTGTTCAGATGATTCGGTTACGTAATAATCAAAATGTTTCATAATCTCCAGACGAACCATATCATGATGTTTTTCAGCTCCTTTCATACGTGCTGCGGCATTCAGTTTCTCAGCCTTTTCACGAATGTCAGGATAAAGATTTCCATTGCTGTCGGATACAGAGAGGAGCCAGGCCTGATGATTGATACCTGCTATTTTCCAGTTAAGTGATCCTGTATCAAATGGAATATCAAGTCGCTGCAGAAGGCGTTCGGCACAGCTCTGAACCGAGTGGCAGAGACCTACACTCTTTATATTTGAAGCCTGCTGAAGCGCACCGGTTATCATTGCCATCGGATTTCCATAGTTGATAAACAAAGCATCCGGACAGACTTCATCCATATCACCTGCAAAATCAAGAACAACCGGTATTGTTCTCAGTGCACGAAAAATTCCGCCTATACCCAGGGTATCGGCAATAGTTTGCTGCAGCCCGTATTTCTTTGGAATCTCAAAATCAATAACCGTAGAGGGTTCATACCCTCCGACCTGTATAGCATTTATCACATAATCAGCACCGGTCAGTGCTGCACGCCTGTTTTCCTCACCCAAATGACCGGTAATTGTTGCTCTACCGGAATTAATATTTTCGTTAATAGTCTCAAGCATTTTCATAGATTCATTCAACCGAGTACCGTCTATGTCATAGAGCGCCAAATGTGCATCGTGCAATGCAGGAGAAAGCATGGAATCTCCTAGAATGTTTTTTACAAAAATTGTACTTCCCGCACCCATAAATGTTATCTTTGCCATGATGTTCTCCAATTATCTTATTACGTTTGATTCAGCCTTCAATGACTGTGTGTTATAATACTTGCCCTTACTGTTTGTCCCGGCTGCACCGTTATTCTCACCATACTGACTTCAAAGGGATGAGCGGTTGTATCATATGTCAATGCTTGAGTGGTGCCGTCAATTTCAGCTTTCGCGTGCAATCCCTTAAAACAGGCTCTCCAGGTAAGTACAGAATCAGAATGATTCGTGATCAGACTCTCTCTGTTACCGATATGGATAACTGATATTGATTGATCAAATACCGGAATATTATGAAGTTCTGCTCGCTCAGTATCTTCAGGCAACTGCGGTAAAGTCGCGATCTCTCTGCTGCCGGCATCTGGAGATACTCCGAACATCCCGCTGGCAATACTCCCAATTACAGAGAAAGAAACCTCCGGGTATTCTCGTCTTTTAAGGTCCGGATCCATCAATCTGCAGAGTACCTGATATGCCTTGTCCTGATGCCCGTATCGGTAGAAGACCTCTGGATAGTGCGAAAGCATCTCAACATTCACAACCTTTTCGGAAAACAATTTCTGCAGAAGGATTTCTGCACGTTGTGCATCAGTGGTAGTTCCAAAATAGAGGGCTGAGAACAGATCAATACCGGTAAAGTTACCATTATGATTTTTTGATGCATAATAGGAACGGTTCTTAGTATTCCACCAGCAGTCCTGATAATGCAGCATCAGATCGTTTGCACGGGATTGAAAATGGATTCCCAGATCCCGACGGTTTGTTAGCGTAAGTATGTTCGCATAGGCCAGAAATCCTCTATATTGGGTTGTTATAAGATCCCCCCCCAGGGAAACTGTGATATCCGATTCACGGTAGGAGGCAACTCCTCTGCGTCCAGCTCCTGGCGGGTGGTCTGGAATCCCATCACCATCACTATCCCATCTACGAATATAGTCATCGGTACTTTTCAAATAGAAATTTTGAAATACCGGATGTGTAAGATATCTGGTATCACCTGTCCAGAGGTACTGACGCCAGCAGCAATCAATCAGATCGAAGTTCGCGGGAAGATTGTACCAGAAATCTGAATCATTCGTATAATCAACCGGTGTCGGCTGATTATCCTTGTTGATTTCCCAGTAGGTGCACCAATCCCTTGATGCTGAGATATTCTCAGCAAACCGGAGAAGCATATTCAGCGTGATCCTGCTCAGCCCCAGAACGGAGGCTCCAGTGCTTTGGTGGGATACATCTCTAATACAGAATGATTCGCGTCCTGGAAGCGCTGCTTCATACCAGCTCCCGACAGGGTCATTGTGACTGACATAGCTAAGAGCTTGTTCTTTTGCCCATGAAAATCCTTTATTCAGCTGACTGTTTGAGCTTTTCAGTGTGACTGTCTGCAAATTGTCTGTATGATTTTTCATAATTACTCTTTTACCGCTCCCATGGTGATTCCGCTAATGAAAAACTTTTGTAAGAAAGGATAGACCATAACTATCGGTACGATTACTATAATAGAGGTAGCTGCCCTATACGTTATCGGAGATACATTCCTCAGCTTTGACAGGGCAAGCTGCTGGTCCTTAATCTGTGAAATGGCCTCTACCTCAAGCAGCAGTCGGCGCAGGTAAATCTGTAGAGTATCCCACGTACCGGATGGATTATAGATAAGGACATCAAACCAGGAATTCCAGTGCTGAACAGTAACAAATACCGCTATTGCAGCAAATACCGGAGTAGCGATGGGAATAATGATTCTGATATAGATGCCGATTTCAAAACAGCCGTCTATTCTGGCGGATTCTGCAAGAGAACTTGGTAGATTCTGCATGTAAGATGCCATAAGCAGCATGTAGTAGGTGTTAATCAGTGTGGGAAGCCAGTAGACAGTAAAAGTATTTGTGAGACCCAGACCAACAATGAGCAGGTAGAAAGGAATCAGGCCGCCGCTCAGGTACATGGTGAATATAAACAGTATCCGAAGGAATTTTCTTCCTGAGAATGATCTGATTGTCACAATATACCCCAAGAGCCCTGTAGTAAAAAGACAGGTAATGGTTCCAACTACTACACGGAGGAGTGAAATGCCGGCGCCTCTCAATAATTTAGGGTGGCTGAACAGAAGTTCGTACGCATTGAGCGAGAACTTTCTAGGAAAGAAATAGATACCGCCGCGCAAGGCATCATTCCCGTCATTGAATGAGAGGGCAATCTGATTTATGAATGGATAGAGCATAATGAAGATTAATGCCAGCATTAAGAGGAGATTGAGCACGTCAAATGTTTTTGTTGCCCAATTTTTCTGGTAATACGTATGTCGCATAAGTGTACCCCTTAATGCCCTCTCAGAAAAGTGAGAGACCAAACTTCTTTTTTGCAAGTCTATTGGTGACAAACACCAGAGTCAGGCCGATGATGGATTTCATAAAGCCGACAGCTGTACCATACGAGTATCGTCCCAGCTGTATCCCATATTTATAGACATAGGTGTCAACAACTTCATGAAAAGCCCTTGTTTGCGGATTCCCAATCAAAAGCTGCTGCTCAAATCCAGCATTCAGAATGCTTCCAATACCGAGAATCCAGAGAATTATTATAGTCGGCAGTATGCTTGGGAGCGTGATGTGCCAGACCATACCGAATCGTCCCAGTCCGTCCACAGCACCTGCCTGATACATCTCTTCATTAATTCCGGCAATAGCTGAGAGGTAAATGATAGAGGACCACCCAATACCTTTCCAGATATTGAGAAATGTCAGCAGCCACCAGAAGCTGGAATCGCCCCGGATAAAGGCAATTGGTTTCTCAATGAACCCAATATCAACAAGCAGCTTGTTCACTACTCCGTCATGACCAAGAATGGTAAACAAGAGGCTTGCGGTAACGACCCATGAGATAAAGTGCGGTAAATAGGAGATTGTCTGCACAAATTTCTTAAACGGAGCTCTTCGAATTTCATTCAGCAGCAGTGCGAGAATGATAGGGGCAGGGAATCCTAAAAGTATGCCAAGCCCACTGATAGCAAGTGTATTTCTCAAGACCATGGGGAATTCCGGAGAGGTGATGAACTGTTTAAAATACAATAGTCCAACCCATTCACTGGAAAGGATACTTCTCCCAGGTATATATTTTAATACTGAGATGATTAGCCCGTACATGGGGTAATAGGCGAATATCAATACCCAAACAATAAGGGGAACAGCAAGAATCCAGATTTGTCTTTCTCTTTTAAATCTTCGCACAACGGGTTGTAACCGGTTCATATCAATCCTCTTAGGCAGTTATAAATATGAGAACAGGTGAGATGGTGCAGCAGCACCACCCCACCTGCTTTGGATAAATTCTAGAGATCTCCCCAATTCTTCAGATTATTAATGTATCCTGAAGTCATGTACTCTTCATAATCTCCAAGTCCAAGCTTCATGGCTGTCTGTCTCATTTTCATGAATTCTTCAATACATTCTTCTGCAGTTTCACTCATAACGGCATTTGCAAAACCAGTCAGCTCAAGATCCTTGATCTGCTGTTTGATCAGGGTAACCGGATTTTCTGTGTCGAATGCGATTTCCTGATATGCTGTTCCATCATAGATGGTATCTTTCAGGTTGTCATTCATGATTTTTTTCCATTTAGCTTCCTGGTTGAAGTTCTGATCCCACCATACTGTAGTTGGTCTCTCTTCGTGTGAGAATTGAGTAGGCATTACCATCCAGAATCGACCCATACCAAGTGTATAGGCTTCCTGGAAGTCAAATGTGCCGTCCAGAATACCACTTTTGGCAGACTCATTGAATGACCATGTGCCGTCATCGTGTACATTCCAGTTGCTGTTTGGCAGGTTCGGTACGCCCCATCCCATAAGTCTCGTGCCCATCGGAGTGATCTCAAAATCAAACCACTTTACGACATCCTCGGGATTCTCACAGGCATCGGTAATAACTGTCATACCCCATCCCATCATGTTCTTTGGGGAAAGGTAGGCCATTTCCGCATCATCTGCCTTTACATTAACCTGCACATACCTGTTGTCATCTGTCCAGGAGTCCCATGTCTGCTGCCAAACTTCATGTCCGGCATTCCAGCTCTGCCACCAGCCGCCAATATGACCTGCTATCCGCTCAGAAGAAAACTTAGCTTTCCAGGCATCATACTTGTCAATATTATTGAACGCGTCGGGGTCAAGAAGTCCATCTCGGTATATCTGATTGTAGAATAAGGCCATATCAATACCTTCCTGAGTATTGATCCAGTAAGTCAGACTATGGTCTGCTGCTTCTTTCCATCCCTGGTTCAATCCCCATACACCAGCTACCTGAGGCGGTTTAGCATAGGCATCCCATGAAATGGCATATGTTTTTTCACCATATTGGTTTGTAGGATGATCTTCAACCATTTGCTTCAGTATAGCATAATACTCTTCAGGGGTTGAGAATTCGGGTGCTCCCATCTCATTCCACCAGTCCCAGCGAATATGGGCTGAAAAGTCGGGTATTCCAAGACCGCCCCAAGCTCTGGGAAGACCGTACAGATTCCCGTCTTCACTAAAATATCTCTGATAATAGTTGCCAAGTTCACTCTTGATATTTGGTCCGTAGCTGTCAACAAGTGATTCGAGGCTTTGCGCTCTGCCCTGATCCA
The DNA here is from genome assembly GCA_013202335.1 of Bacteroidota bacterium. Next base: position 2,244 of record JABMQR010000106.1, on the reverse strand, counting down.
CCCACTGTGCATACTCTGTCTTGTTCAAGTTACAGGCAATAACATCCGGATACTCATTTGATACCAGCATGAGGTTGAGCCGTTCGCTGCGATCTGTATCATATACTATCTTCTCTATCTGTACATTGAAGGTTTCAAGAAGATATTCATTCATAATAACAGAGTCGGCAGCAATCTTGTCAGGATCATCCTTCCCGGCAAAATAGCTGATTTTAATGGTGTTTTCGGGGATTGTCCAACCGTACACATTCACTTTTCCAGCGTCTGGATGCACGGCAGAGACCTTTTCCTCTGCATTTGCTCCGGCAAACAGTGCTACAGCCTGAAGACATATCAGCAGAATAACAGCAATTTTCTTAATCATAATTCACTCCTTTTTTTTATGTTACCCGGGTAACATCTTTAGAAGTATGTTACTATGGTTTTTTCAGCTTGTCAACAATAGATTTTTATTTATCTGTGATAAGATACTTCTGTAAGCTTGATATAAGACAACACAGTTTAATCGTGCTATAGTTAAGATATTTTCTCCAATAAGAGCTGTCTTAAATGTATTTTCCATATTATTATGAATATAACAATGGATTTTAATTGACATATTTGTATTTGCAGACGATAATAAATACGTTACTCGGGTAATCGTTGATAGGTTGAAATACTGAGTAAATTATACTAATATATGTTTCTGGAGTAACTACCAATGGCAACACGAAAAGATGTCGCAGCACAAGCCGGAGTTTCAACAACTACTGTCACAAATGTACTGCATAACCGTAGTAACGTAAGTGATAAAGTGAAAACCCGTGTGAAAAATATCGCAAAGAGCCTCAACTACCAGCCTAATGCTGTCGCCAGAGCATTAACCCTGAACCGCACCGAACAGATTGGGGTAATCGTGAATTTTCTCACAAACCCTTTTTTTGCTGAAATGTTCAATAGCATCACTGACAGGCTGCATCATGAAGGATATAAGACAATTGCCCTAAACGGTGATTTCCTGGATCTGGATTATATTTCTGCAGTGCTTCATGGGAGGGTCGATGGACTGGTGATCTTTGACGGTACACTTCCCATTCATGTAGTTGATGCCATGATTGAGCATAATATCCCGTTTGTGACACATGGGTATGAATCGTCAACCCATTTCCAGTCTGTTGAGCCTGACTATCTTGGGGGTATTGAGCAAATAGTCGATCATCTTGTACGCCTGGGGCATACACACATTGCCTTTCTCGCCTGGAGAACCATCAATAACAGTTACCGTCGATTTACCGGTTACTGTAACTCGCTCCAGAAACACGGTCTGAAAATTATCTCTGAACTTATAGTTGAGGAGTACAGTCCAAACATGACCCTGATTGATGCAGGATATCAGAGTATCAATACCCTTCTTGACAGGAAGACCGATTGTACCGCTGTTATCTGCTATTCTGACCTGATGGCAATAGGGGCTTGTTCCGCTCTTCAGAAAAGAGGCGTTAGAATACCTGAGGATATATCCATTGTAGGATGGGACAATATATTCTACACCAAGTATATGACACCCCCCCTCACTACAGTACATTCTTCTCCTGATTTAATGGCGAAAGCTATGGTATCAAACCTTACAAAACAGCTAAAAGGGGAACAGGTGGATATGATCCAGAAAGTACCTGTGGAGCTGATAGAACGGGAATCCACCTCACGTATTAATTAGAGCATCCTGATGATCCTTGACTCAGATATAGATAACTCAATTAGTATATCTTTGACCATACGCTGAATCGTGTGGGTAACCCGGTTCAGCGTATGGTCAATATTATTAACTTAGCTCTTTACTGATATCCGAATCAGTTATAGGGATATTTCGTATATGAGCAATTCGTCTGACAGAATAAGCATTCCATAGATCTACCAACCGGGTCTCCCCCTCCTTTATGTAGGCAAAATCTCTTTGAAAAACCTTTTTCAGAAAATCCTCATGATCTGTCTCTAAAGCGGCAAAGGCAGCCAGAGAGATGATTCTTTCAAGGCCTGATATTTGCTCAGGGAGAGATTTATAATAGTTCCAGGCTTCATTGTATCGGTCTGCCGTAAGGTACATCTCCATCAACTCCCTTGACAGGTATTCTTTAGGACTAGTACCAGCTAGCCCTGCCCAGTACCCTCAATTAGCATCTGGACAAAACTATATGGATAGTACATACTTCAGGGATGTATAAACAAAATCAAATCAAACGAACGCTCTCTTTCCCTGCAAGCATT
>JABMQR010000105.1 GCA_013202335.1 Bacteroidota bacterium | reverse complement strand
GTCAAATACAGCGCCGAAGATGTTATCGATATCAGCAGAAATATCTACAAAGTGATTCTTGATGATGGACAGCAGATCATCTCTGAAATATCAAAGAAGGATCGGGAATTGCTTCAAAAACTGGATGTGGAGTTACCGATTACGTAATTTCTACGGTTTCTATGTTATAACCAAAATATTCCTTTTCAATTTCTGCAATCCTGCTTTTGCTGGCTTCTCTTTCTTGTTGAGTTACAAAAGTGCTCCGCATTCTGGCAAATAACCATCCAATGAGAATTCCGATTGCTATGCCAATAAAAAGGTAAATTATTACTTCCATTATGTCTTCCTTTTTTAATCAATATAAAACTTAGGCTATTCTAATAAAACAATATTCGATCCTATTTACGCTGATTAATCCCAACATGCCTTCTTTCTTTAACTTTTTCCTGCTCCCAGCCACTTCGGAGTACATCAAACTGAATATGCTTTAAATATCATCAACACCATAATGTCCGTTTTCCTTAGCCAATAATTGATAGTCATGCTCTTTTTTTCGGATGGTACAATCCTTAGGCTCAAACAGATTTCCTTGAGATAAAACCTGTATTCTTTCAAACAACTTAATTTTCCGATCAATTTTGTTTAGATCTTCTTTGTCACAATTACTTAATAATTTTTCTAAATCTTTAAGTTTGATGATAGTATAAAATACTCCTGCAGGTTTAAGGTATAGTCTTGTTTTCTTACCACTCTCCAAAAGATTTAATGTATTATTTAATGTCCCGTTACTCTTCCCATTCCATATCATAAACCCAAAATCCGTATCTTTGGCCATTGCAAGATCTTTTTTTACATACTCTGAGAATGAAATAGTTGCATCCCCGCAAGGGATGGATTTAATACTCCAGTTACCAACATTATTTCTTGGCTTATTAATACAATAGACTGTGGCATTACGGTAATTCCTTGAAAACAAATATTCCTGAACTGCTGTATCTATTCCATTGGCATCACCAACTAATACTTCAATTTTTTTTTGGACAATATTATCCAGTCTTTCTTTTATGTTTTTATCAAGAGAGCGTATCTTTAATGGCCCGGCAATAAACACTTTCTTCATCTATTTAACTCCTGGTTTTAGTCATTATTATCAAAAATATATTTATTGATTCTTTCTTCAATCTGAGAGCATTAACACATTCGACTGCTGTAGAGCCCGACTGGTACAGATCATCGAATAATAGTATATTGTCATATTCTGGATTCTCATCTGATACTGAAAATACATTTTTCAGCTTTTACGGACGTTTTTCTACCGAAACATTCTTCATTTGCCCGGTTTGTGTTGTTTTTATTAGTAAATTATCATCATACGAAATATGCAGGATTTCTGATATTCCTTTTGTTACCTGGAATACGGGTTGCCTTTCCCGATGTAAATCTGATGGAGGAACTGGAATTATACAGTCCAGTGTATTGCCTTCCGTTAATATTAGTTCTTTAATTGCATTTGCTGATACTTCTGTAAGGATGTTAATGAATGATAGATCTTTCTGATATTTTAACTGATATACAGCTTCTCCTATTTCTGAGCGGGTGTTATCGAATTGCTTATGTCCGTAATCATCAACACCAAGATATTCACTACTTGCTGTATGTTTATCCAGAGCGAATCCTAAATTCCAATTTCCAGATATCTTGATGGGGTGTATTGTCATACCATTATGAGTAATTCGTCTTCTTTCATATCTTCTAGTATCCATAAATGTCAAACCTCCTGAACTACTTTTTGATAATTATATTTTGGTCCCCCGTAGTAAATATTATAATATTTATAGGCATATTCGTTTGCTAATCTCCAAAGTTATGTAACCGGTAATCCTAATTAATCAAAAAAAGCTCTGTTGCGTTCTTTTGCAGGTATCTATATTATTAAAATCCATTTCACTTTGCTTTTCTACTAGCCTTTCATCCAGAGCCTTCATTTGAGCACTTGTTGTTGCTTTATAACCAAAATATTCCTTTTCGATTTCTGAAATCTTGCTTCTTCTAAATTCTCTTTCTTTTTGCGTTGTAAAAAAGCTCCGCATTTTGGCAATTAACCAACCAATGATAATTCCGGTTGCAATACCAATAAAAATGTAAATTATTACTTCTATTATGTCTTCCTTTTTATTTTTACATTCCTCAAGGATAAGACCATCTTCTTCTGTGCAAGATAGACTGTTACATCATGCAGTATTCGTTTCATATAAATACTTTTGAAATTCAATAAACAGTAAGCTGATATTTGTAACATCCCCCAATATCTCTTTTGCATCTTCCAATGACTGATATTTATTTGTTAAAAGAATAGGCAACTTTTCCTGATCGAGTTCTTCAACACCTAATTCTATATATTTACTTAATACGAATTTTATAAACTCTCTTTGCTTATCATTAAGAAAAGCAAAAATTGCAGATTCAGATCGGGTTACCCTTTGTTCTCGCGTAATTGGTTTATTATCACTGTTAAACACGTATTCCAAAACATCATATAAATCACTTTTTTCAGCATCTATGAGTTTTTTCAGTATATTTAATTCATCCATACCAAAACCAGCCTCATCCAGCTTTTCCAATAAGGTTCTCCGGGTTACCGGGTTACTCCATAAGGTTCTCAGTTCTTTTTCATTTTTAAAAAAGTTTGGTAGTTCTCCAAATAGATTATTAAGAAATTCTTCGGCAGATATTGGTTTACCATCGGCACCCCAAAAAGAGGTGGCTATCATATGCTGAATTTCCCGCTCTTTCCCATCCTGCAGCTTTATCCTTACTTTCTTTGGACAGATGCAGGGACTTTTCCCGCATCGGGAACAAGGTTCTGGGGGTTCTTTTTCACACACACATGGCTTTTGTCCGCATTTTGGGCAAGGGTTTTGTGGTTTCTTTTCGCAAATACAGGGCACCCCCCCACAAGCAGGACAAGAATCTTCATCAGCGGGTTCTCCGTCCCATTCCGGATCAGAGAATTGTCTGTATGCATCTACAAAATCATAGATGGTGAAAAACTCTTTACCGTCAAAAAGACGTGTTCCTCTTCCAACAATTTGTTTGAATTCGATTATCTGGTTTACAGGACGCATGAGTACAATATTGCGAATATTCCGGGCATCAACTCCTGTGGATAATTTCTTGGATGTGGTCAATACGGTGGGAATTGTTTTTTCATTATCCCGAAATTCCCGTAAATACTGCTCCCCTGTTTCCCCATCATTCGCCGTTACCCGAACACAGTAAAATGGATCTTTCCCTTTATTTTTTTTATTTACCAGATCACGAACAATGGCAGCATGTGACTGGGTAGCACAAAATATTATGGCTTTTTCACTCTGATTCACTTCATCCAGATATATCTGTACTCTTTTTTCTTCCCTTTCCCTGATCTCTATGTTTCGATTGAAATCCGCCTCTTCGTAGAGCTTTCCAACTTCAATTTCTCCTTCAATAATATAGTCATCACTGGTATATATATAATCATCAAGGGTCGTTTTTATACGTTTTACCTTGAAGGGAGTGAGAAAGCCGTCATTAATCCCCTCTTTGAGTGAATAGATATATACTGGCTCTCCAAAATATCTATAGGTATCAACATTGTCCTTACGTTTAGGGGTTGCAGTAAGCCCAAGCTGTACAGCAGGAGAAAAATAATCCAGAATCCCCCTCCAGTTGCTCTCATCGTTGGCTCCGCCCCGGTGACACTCGTCAATTATGATAAAATCAAAATAATCTTCAGGGTATTGTCCGAAATTATAGTTTTCTGCTCCATCTTCCTCGTTCTTTTCTGCCGCCATAAGAATATCTGATTGTTCATTTTCATAGGTATATACTGCAGTGGTCATAAAAGACTGGAAGATGGTAAAAAAGATGCTTCCATTAGTTGGCACTTTTCCGGTTTTCTTAATCTCTTTGGGCTTTATACGCACCATTGCATCTTCGGGGAAGGCTGAAAATGAGTTGAAAGCCTGGTCGGCTAATATATTCCGGTCAGCAAGAAAAAGAATTCTCGGTCGTCTTTTACCATCCCGGTTAAGATTCCATCGAGTGTAAAACAGTTTCCAGACTATTTGAAAAGCAATAGCGGTTTTTCCGGTACCTGTTGCAAGTGTTAAGAGGATACGGTCTTTGTTTTGGGCGACAGCTTCGAGTGCATTCTTTACGGCAATTTCCTGATAGAACCGGAGCTGCCATGTTCCGCTTTTATCCTCAAAGGGTATGTTTGCAAATTTCTCACGCCACTGATTTTGATCGGTATAGGTTTTATCCCAGAGTTCCTCTGGAGAGAGAAAATCTAAAACAAGCCCCTCACTGCCTGTTTTCATACAGATCTGATAGATCTCTTTTCCATTAGTTGAGTAGGTCGTTTCCAACTTGAGTTTCCCGGCATATAACTTAGCCTGCATAACTCCTTCACCCACTTCCACTTCGTTACTCTTTGCTTCAACAACAGCCAGTTTGATTCCTTTGTAAACCAAAATATAATCGGCTATAAGTGGTTTTTGTCTGCCACAGCCCACCTGTATTCTACCGTCTGTAATCCTGCAGACATTCCGTTCACGGAGGATTTTGGAACCTTCGACAACACCCCAGCCTGCTGTTTTTAGTTTCGGGTCTATGAGTTCTGCTCTTGTTTCTGCTTCATTCATAACGTTTTATCATCTCTTCTAGTAATAGTATATCTTCATTGTCGGCCTGTATGGCCTCCTGTTCTTTTCGTTTTTGATTAAACTCTCCATATCGGCTTTCAGCAGTCTTCCTGGCAACTTCAGCTTTAACTTTTCCTGCATGAGTCAGTAATTCCTGCTCATTGAATTCCATAAAAGCATCGAGTTTATCTGCCCACTGATCCATTGTAACTGTTTTTCGTTGCCGTGCCTGCCGTTCCGCATAATCAAGGTACATGGTTACTATCTCATTAAGATCTTTTATCTCTTCCTGATTCAGGTAATTCTTAGCGATACTCACATCACCTTTTCTTACAATGGAGCCTTTCCATGAGGTAAGCCCCATATTCGATTGTCCGGCATTACTGCGTCCGCTTATCAGCTCTGCCGCTGTTTTTCCGGTTACCGCCCAGAGCATTTTGTTTTGTACTTTTTTGAAGAAAGCTTTAGCCTGTTCACTATTTTTATCATAATCAATTGCTGTTGTGTAGATGTCCCGGATTTTCTGATAGAATCTTTTTTCAGAGCTCCGGATATCCCGAATCCGTTCCAGCCACTCATCAAAATAATCCCATTTAGCGACATTTTTAAGTCGATCATCGTCCATAGCAAAGCCTTTGATGATGTACTCTTTTAATATATTTGTAGCCCATATTCTGAATTGTGTGGCTCGTTTGGAATTGACCCGGTAGCCTACGGCTATGATAGCATCAAGGTTGTAGTATTTTACCTTTCTCGAAACTGTCCTGCTGCCTTCTTGTTGAACTGTCGAGATATCCTCGGTAGTTGAACTTTCAGACAATTCCAAATCTCTGTATATATTTTTCAAGTGGAGCGAAATATTATCTGATGAGCAATCAAAGAGCTCAGCCATTTTCTTTTGAGTTAACCAGATTGTTTCATCTTTTAAGATGGTATCTATTTTCACTTCACCTTCAGGAGTGGTATAGAGGATGATTTCTGATTGTCTATTCATCGGGATTATTCTCCAAAATTCGATTAAAATTGGTAACCACATACTTTTCAAACTGAGGTTTAATATATTCTGTCTGTTCTTTTGTATTATTGCCGCTAAACCAGACAGAACGATTTCCTGCATTTCTTCCTGTTTTATTCTGGTTGGCTTCTTTGATGAATTCTTTTGATGAAAGTATAAGGATCTTATCGATTCGTTCTGAGTAGAAAATAAACCAGTAATTGGGTCTATATTCATGGGCCAGAGCAGCAAAAAGGGCTGTAGCACCAAACACAACTTCGTTTGAACGAGCTTTTATTTGAATCTCTACAAAACTGCCGTCGGGCTTTTTTACAACCGAATCAATAACATCGTCATCTACCAGGGGCATATAGACATCCAGGCCTTCTTTAAGCATTAATCCAACAATGTAGTATTCTATACGTTTGCCGAAAGCGGCTGAATTGCGGAAGGTCATGAAGTACTCTCAGTATTGTCAATAAATCCTCGTTTCCTCCAACGGCGTTCATTAACTATTGATTCAAAATCAACATCAGCTAATTTTAGGTTGTCAGCATGATCTGTTACAATAATCTGAGGAATAATGCCTGTATCTTTTTCTGTTCTATTGCAAAATGAAATGAGTTGATTAAAAAGATTTGTAACTGAACTTAAATCCTCATCTACATCATTTACCTTGTTTTCTATTTTCTTTAATTCTTTTGCATCAAATGAATCTGCAAAATCAATAGCTGTGGGAAAGTAGACCTGACTAGGTTGATCTAGAAAAAGTATCGGAGGAAGGAGAGAATCACTCTTAAGAGAACAAAAATATTTGTGTATAGCAGTGAATAATGCTATGTGACAATATAACCAGTTTGCACCACTTCCCATGGAACGTAAATAAACTTTTTGTCTATCTTTTTTTTCATGCCATAAATCAAAAGATTCAAGAGAAAACTTAAGATTAATCGGTTTATAAGAACTTTCAAAATCAAGATTTTCACCAATTTCCTTCATTGCTTTATTAATATATCTTTCAGCAGCACGCAATTTTTCCTCTGGATTATATTTGTCCTTGATAATTTTTTTAAGATCGTCTATATCATTTTTAATTTTATTAATCTGATTATCCAAATCAGAAAAGTTTAACTCAATTTTCTCTTCAAGAATATTTTCAATTTTTAATTTAACTTTTAAAGCTTGCTCTTCAATAGACTTGTTTTTTCTAAGCTTTTCTGTGACATGTTTTATTTTTTGAATTTCACGATCTTCTAAAGTTATCTTTCTTGAGAGTTCTGCGATCTCAGTTTTAAGTCGCTTCTCATCAGCCAAAAATGAATCTAGTAAAAGAGGTGTTTTTGCTAACTCACTGTTTAACCATGTAATGGCATCTTCAAGCTTATTTGCTTCTTGGGACAACTCTTCATTTATTCTTTCACAAAAGGGACATTTTGACACATGGAGAGAAGCGTCCGGAAATGTTGATATATTTGCCATGTCCTCTGAATGTTGTTCAGCATTCTTAATCGATGCTTGTATATCTCGAAGTTGAATCTCAGAACTCCTTTTATCAGCAATTAGTGAATTTCGTTTTATTAAATGTTTATCAATTTGATCAATGTATTCTTTTGTATTTGTATCTGATGATACGCGATGAATTGAAATCTTTTCCAAATATATAGAGGGATTTGAGAGTATTATCTCCACTGCTTCTTCAAACAATGGAACTCCGGCGATTGCATAATATTCTTTTTGAAGTTCTGCTATTCTTCCAAACTTATCTTTTTGAAGAGTTTCTAGGCTATTTTTTCTAGTTTCAAGTTCTTTAAGTTCTCTTTCTTTCTCATTTAATTCTTGTTGCTTAATATAGTAGTCCTGCTTGATAAAACCTGCAAAAACTTTAAATTGATCGATAGTCTGTTCTCTCTTCTGTTGTTGATCAAACCGATAAAATAGAGCATGTTTATTAGCTACTAAATTTTGATGTTGTAACATGTACGATGTAAAATTTCTTACAGTCGGTCGAGGACTTTTGGCATCATTCCGTCTATATTTCCTATTTTCCAAATCCGTGTCAGTATCTTCAATAGCAATTCCGAAATGCCTTCCGAGAATCTCTTTGAAACTTTTCATAGGAATGAAATCATTTTCATTGAAAAAATCTATATTATACTCACTTTTATCAGGAAGTGTAGAGATGGGTTTTAGAAACCCTTTATTGCTTTTTGGAACTCTAGCTAATATCAAATTACTTTCTCCTACAACCATTGTAATAAAAAATAATTGAGCTGAATCCGTAATCACACCCTCGGGAATAGTGTCATCTGAATTACCAAAACAATAGTCAAATATCTCTATCATTGCACTCTTACCGGTAGAAGACTTGCCAGTGATAAGATTGACACCAGTTGTAAAT
>JABMQR010000104.1 GCA_013202335.1 Bacteroidota bacterium | reverse complement strand
AATGCTTGCAGGGAAAGAGAGCGTTCGTTTGATTTGATTTTGTTTATACATCCCTGAAGTATGTACTATCCATATTGTTTTGTCCAGATGCTAATTGAGGGTACTGGGCAGTACTAGCAGATAGATATAATGTGCGCTCACTCCTGCAGCAATTCCACCAATAGTATGCGAGAGGATAGCCTTTGATGTCAACTTACGATACCCCAGTGAATTCATCATAGCAATATGGGTGGAGAGGTATCCTGACCAGCACATCCCTATTGCTGTAAAAACGGCAATATCATTTGCACCAATCAAACCTTCCTTGAGAAACCGGGGAACCAGCGCCAGCGCCGCTCCAACAGCTCCTAATGCAGTAATGGGAAAAGCGATAGCATCAGGTGATGTAAAACCAAAAAGAATTTTCATTGGGTAATAGAGAATTTTGCCAAGTAACGGCAGGATTGGTACTCCCTGAAATGCTGTTCCGTCATACCCGTTTGGGCCGGGACCAAATGTCATCATCAGAACAAGCGTACAGATTACAAGAACTCCCGGAATAATCTCAAATCCGATATCCAATCCGCTTTTTCCGCCCTCAAGCAGGGCACTCAGCAGACGCTGAAAAACATTCCCATCCCGAATCTCCCGACCCATCTCTTCATAAGATTTTATACCCGTTTTCCCGGCAGGCTCCTCGCCTTCAACTCCCAGCTCCTTTTTTGTAAAACGGAGCATAATTCTTGTTGAAACAACCGACCCGATTACCGCTCCAATGTTACCGATAAATGCTTCCCGAAAAAAACCGAGTGACATCATAAATGCAGTAACAATAAGTCCCATACCAAATGCCGTACCGAAATTTGCCAGAGCCGGTTTCTGATACTCCTTAAATTCCGAGATAAAATGAGTATCTTTTGAGAGTGCTATTATTGCCGGATTGTCAGAAATATAGGTACTGAGGGCACCAATGGCAGAGGAACCAGGCATTCGCCAGATAAGCCTTACTACCGGGGCAAGAATCCTGTTAAGCAGCTCCAGAATACCAAACTCCGAAAGGAATCCACCGAAAGCCCCGGAAAGTACGGTGATAGCCATAATGAAGAATACCGTATTCAACAGCAGATGGTGTGCTGTTGCCATGATAGTGGAAAAAAAGTTCGATAATCCCATAGCGTATCCAAAATAGACTACTACTGCAATCAGAGAAAAAAGAAGTATAACTGTATGAATACCAAAAGGTTTCCTGGTTCTCATAAATCCCTCCTCTGCCCGGGGCACATTTCCGGTACCGTAAGTTTGATATAGTGAATTTTTTTTCAATTTATTAAACGCTTATTTTTTTATACACCTGAGATAGGTATTTGTCCAGAAAAAGTTGTGATATCATTGGATAAATCAGTAAATAAACAGATTACTCCCCACAGCTAGACCGGCACCCGAGGCAATAGCCAGTACCGTATCACCCCGAACCACTTTTCCCTCACTGATTGCAGTATGGAGTGCCATCGGAATGCAACCTGAACCGGTATATCCGTAACGATCCATAATGCAGGTGGTATCGTCCATAGATCTGCCGAGAATTCCCATAACCTCTGATATAACGGTCTTGTTGATCTGTGTAAACAGAAAGTGATCCACATCAGCAAGGTCCATGCCTGCTTTATCAAGCAAGCAGTAAATTATTTTAGGCCAAAGTTGTATATTTCGATCCCCGGGCAGCCGCTGCAGCAGCTGCAGTCCATACTCGCCGTCATTAAGCCGTTGTTGTGTTATCGGCTGTCGGGTTCCTCCTGAATAGACACCAATATAGTTATACTGTGTTCCGTCAGTAAGCATCTGTCCCGCTATATATTCTGAATCCGATCCTTCATCCGGTCTACCCAGGACTACCGCCCCGGCACCATCTGCAAAAATAGAGTATCCAAAAACATCCCCCGGACGTACATAGGCAGGCATATTATATATTCCTGTTAAAAGAATATAGCGCATACTTAAATCAGTTGCCAAAATTCTTGCAGCCGTATCAAAAGCTTTTACAAAACTGGCACAGCTGGCACCAATATCAAAAGCATCAGAATAGCGCTCCTCCCCCTGCAGCCTTCCCTGAAGAAGGATGGCCGTAGCCGGAGAAATATATTCCGGGGTATCTGTTGCAGCAATAAAAAGATCTATTTCATATGCAGATATCCCCGCATCATTCAGGGCTGCAATGGCGGCTTTCTCGGCAAAATCAGCGCTTGTTTCATTCAGACCGCGCAAATGGGCAATATGGCGGGTTCGAATACCCAGTTTCTCTTCCAATCTGGCCCCGTCAAAAGTTATTCCTGCCAAATCGGCAAGCTGGATATTAGTTATGGACTCTCCCGGCACATAAAGCCCTGTTCCCATTATTCTGATCATATTTTTCCACCTCTGTTTAATTAGTTACAGAAGGATCAGTTCCCTGAGAAATTCCATGAGCCAGATACCCGGCTACTTCTTTGAGAAGATCCTCAATCTGTACTACATTCTTACTGAATAGAATCTCTATACCTAGATAGTGGGCAATTCCTATCAAATAATTACTTACGGTTAACAGACCCTTTTCTCCGCTGTTGACAAACGGAATATCCTGAAAATTCCGTACATACCCTTTCTGAAATTTGTTATAATAATCCGAGACCGATTTTTTCACGACGAATTCAGCCTCACGTACAATCTGATAAAACTCCGGGTGCCGTATAAACAGCTGTACAAACAACCAATACCCTTGAATTTCCCGTTCCAAACTATTCAAACCGGGAGAAAGATGTTTTGTAATAAAGTGCCTTACCGTTTTACCAATTAAAATAATAATTTCCTCAAGAAACAGCTTTTTACTGGTAAAATGGGTATAAAATGTTCCTACAGCATACCCTGCGGTATGTACAATCTCGTAAATACCTACCTTATGAAATCCTTTACTACCGAAAAGAGAGATCCCGGTCATCAGAAGTCTCCTCCGACTTTCAGGAGCTTCCTCAATACTAAAATCAATAGCGGGAACCGGATTAAAAAGTCCTTCCCGAAGTGTTTCGGGGAATACTCCTTCAAGAACAATCTTCTTAATAATTTCATAGGAAAATTCCTGATTTTCATAAAGCGACCGCGTAGAGATAAACCGCAGTCCTGAAACAATAAACAGGTACTCTGATTCGCTGACATCTCTGCAAAACACCAGTTTTAACGAACGTAGGTAGAGCTCTCTCAACTGTTTTTCATACTCAGGAAACCGATACTGCCCCTCACGGAACAGGGTAACCCATTGTCTGTATCTGGTTCCAACACTGATTAATACTTTAATAAAGCATTCCAGCCGTTTCTCCAGTGTATTCCCCTGAATACCCCCCATTTCCACGGAAAAACGTTCCAGAAACCGATCAATAAGTTCAGAGAAAATCATCTCTTTGTTTCTAAAGTACCGGTAAAAAACTCCATTGGAGAGCCCTGCCTGTCTGCAGATATCCGCAATCGATGCAGTTTCATACCATTGTGATGAGAAAAGTTCCAGAGCTGACTGCATTAATCGATCTTTTGTGTCCTTAGCCATACATCTCCAAATAGTTACGTAGTATTTTCAAAAAGAGTTCGGGATCCTCTACAATTACCGAGTGCCCAACTCCATCAAGCATCATCAATTCTGCCTGTGGAAGTAATTCCACTGTTTCACGAGCCATTTGCTCTGTTACGAGGATATCTTTTTTACCAGCCAGAAACAATACCGGCCGGTTGAAACCGGCGGCGGCACCTGAGACATTGAAACTGGTAAGTGCACGGGCATGCCCTTCAAAGGAGGCCGGATTCATCATATTTGCATAATCAACCGTACGATCTATAAACTTCTCATCTGTTACTTCCGGCATAATAGCTTTCAGTGCTTTTTTCAGAATTGTCCGGTTTTTCCTGTAGAGTGCAATTATAGGATATGACTCCTCAGGGGTTTTGAGTCCAAATACAGATGACGAATCCACCAGTACAAGCCCCTTCACCCTATCTGGATTTTTATAGGAAAACTGCTGAGCAACGGCACCGCCCAAACTGTGTGCAGCAAGAAAACAGGAATCAATTTTCAGTGCATCCAGAAAGCCCCCCAAATACTTTGCATATGAAGATATCTCAGAATCCTCTATTCTTGAAGAGAGTCCGAAATTCACCATATCCGGTGCGATTGTTCTATAACCTGGAATATCCATCAATTGATCAAACCAGATACCGCTTCCCAGGTTTCCATGCAGATACACAACTGCAGGACCTTCACCCTTTTCAGCATAGAACATTTTGTGCCCGGACACTTCTGCATAGCTCCCTGACCGTTTCCTTCTACGCTCCAGAAATACCCGGAATCTTATATAGGGATATTGAATATTCCGGCCCAATGAAGCCAACCCATAGGCAATTCCATGCGGGAAAAATAGTACAAAAATGATAAGCAGCGGTCCAATTATCAGCGACATAGGCACACTGCTTCGTGAGAAGAGAAAGGGAATCCCGGCTATAATTATTGCCCCGATGAAGCCGCCTTCAAATGTTGCCATACCACCGATAATTATCATCGAGAGCAGGTTTATTGATATACCGAGACCAAAATCAGGTGGAGAGATATACCGGATCGTATGGGCATATAATGCACCAGCCACACCACCGTAGACAGCACTTATCACAAATGCCTGGAGTTTTACCCGGGTAAGATTTACCCCAAATGCATTAGCAGCAGATTCGCTGTCCCTTACCATCTTAAACCGCATCCCGAAAGGTGAGTTTATTATGGGAAGCATCATTGCATACATGACACCAAACATCCCAAGATTAAATAGATACATACCAAAACGACTGGAAAAGAGTCGCGGTATATTGTAAATCCCCGTATGCCCGCCAAAAAAATCCACTGCAGATATTAATTGTTCCACCGCAACCCCAAATGCCATCGTTGCTATAGCCAGATAGAATCCTTTTAGGCGCAGTGCCGGAATCCCTATCAGCAGACCAAGCAGGCCTGCCAGAACTACAGCAGCCAATAAATTAACCGCAAAGGGGAGCTGAAACGTCATGGTAAAAACAGCGGTTACATATGCACCAATTGCCATAAAAGCACCATGACCAAGTGATATCTGTCCCGTATACCCGGAAAGAAGATTTAACCCAAGTGCCGCGATTGAGAAAATGAGCACTTTTGAAAATATGGTAAGCATAAAGTTCTGATTCATGAACAGAAGCCCGGCTGCCAGACAAAGTGTGAGAAGGATTGCAAGTTTTTTCATGCTACACCCTTCCTTTATAATGCCGGCTAAAGAGACCTGACGGTTTAAAAGCCAGAACCAGAATAATAATTATCAGTACTATAGAGAGCTGGTAATCCGGCGATATGTAGGACCCCACAATCTTCTCCAGTATACCAAGAACCAGCCCGCCGCCGATTGCTCCGAAAGGACTGCCGAAACCGCCAAGGACTCCTGCAGTAAACCCGTATATCTGCATATTGGCCATCATTTGCGAATGGACATACGACTTAGGGGCTATAAGAATCCCTACAATCACGCTGAGAGAGATTCCAATTCCCCAAACAAGTGCATCTATCTTCTTTGTATCGATCCCGACCACCATTGCTCCGACGGCATCCTCTGCACGTGCCCGTGCCGCTAATCCCCATCGGGCATACTTAAGAAATAGAGCCAGGGAGATGGAAGCTATCAGGGCAACCGCTGTTATCATAAGATCATTCAGGGGTATTATCAGTTTTCCGGAACCAAGATGCAAAACTATAGGTGAACCTGCCAGTAACTCAGGAAACTGCTGAAAATCTGTTCCCCAAATAAGAATTGCCAGTCCTTCAAATATCATGAGTAATCCCAACGTTATAATCAGCATACCGCCGTGTGAAATATTTTTTACCGGACTCATGAGACCACGCTGAATCAAGATTCCCAGGATTCCTCCTGAAAAGAGTGCAGCAGCAATTGCAAAAATTATACTGCCCGTCCAGCTGTAGATTGTGAAGGCAATAAAAGTACCTATCATCCCGCTGGTTCCATGTGCAAAATTCATTACACCGGCCGACCGGAAAATAAGGGCAATCCCGAATCCCATGAGACCATATAAGGCTCCCTGAGGAATCCCTAAAATTATACTCTGCAGCAACAACATATCAGACTCCTACATCCCCAGATAGGCTTTTCGCACAACATCATCATTTAGCAGATCAGATGCCCTGCCCTCAGCAGCTATTGATCCTGTCTGCAGAATATATGCTCTGTCGCTTATCTTCAGCGCCTTCACCGCATTCTGCTCGACAAGAAGAATTGCCATAGAATCCCTGAGTGAAGTGAAAACAGAAAATATCTCATCCACAATCACCGGTGCCAGCCCCAAAGAGGGTTCATCAACCATTAACAGCTCAGGGCTGCTCATGAGCGCTCTACCGAGAGAAAGCATCTGCTGCTCACCTCCGGAAAGAGATCCTGCATCCTGTTTAATTCTCTCTTTCAAACGTGGAAACAACGAAAAAACCAATTCGGTACTTCTCTCTATTTCTCCCCGCACAAATGCCCCTAATCTGAGGTTCTCCCCAACACTCATGTGAGGGAAAATGCGGCGGTTTTCGGGACAGAGCACCAGGCCTTCACGGGTACCCCCGGCAGTTTTTTTCGGGGATATCTCTTTACCCCTGAATATAACCCTGCCTTCTCTCCCGATAATATTCTGAATACCAAACAGTGCAGAGGTTTTACCGGCACCGTTTGAGCCCAGCAAGGAGACAATTTCTCCACGTTTAACGTGAAAGGAGATGGATTTCACTGCACGAATATGTCCATAAGTCACTGAAAGATTTTGCACATCAAGCAGAATCTCTTCCGACGCCGTTTTCTGATCAGGAATTTCAAGATTGGGAATTTTATGATCTGGCATCTTGATCCTCCCCTAGATATACCCTGATTACCTCAGAGTCTGTGGCAATTTTCTCCGGTGTTCCTTCTGCAATCTTCTTACCGAAGTTCATAACAGAAATAACATCGGAAATAGCCATAACCATATTCATATCATGTTCAACAAGCAGAATCGTGATCCCGCTGTTATTCAGCTTTGTAAGAATCTCATTGATTACCCCGGTCTCCTCATCATTCAATCCGGCGACCGGTTCATCCAGCATTAACAGTTTTGGTTCAGCTATCAATGCTCTGGCCAGCTCTACCCGTTTCAACACGCCATACGAGAGCTGAGAGGGAAAATAAGCTAATACATGAGACAGACCAAGCATTTCAGCCGTATGCATCACCTGTTCCTTCACTTTTTCGGCAAAGGGAATATGCTTTCCCAGTGCAAGGGAAAAAATCGATCTCTTGTAGGTATGAATATAACCGGATGCAATATTGTCATAGACATTCATACCCTGAAACAATTGAAGATTCTGAAAGGTTCTTGAAATACCGATATCTATCATCCTGACAGAATCAAGATTGCTGATATCTTCGCTGCAAAAGGAAACAGAACCCTCTTCCGGTGTCAGATTTCTGGTAATGACATTGAACAGCGTGGTTTTCCCGGCTCCGTTAGGTCCGATTAGTGCGTGAATCTCACCCTGTTTTATATGGATATTCATTTTCTGAACTGCATACAGCCCGCCAAAACGGACTGTTACATTCTGCACATCAAGCATCGCATTCTTCCTTTCAAACATGCCAACAATTTTATAAATCAGCCGGTCTGTTTTACCGCAAACCGGCTTCACTTCATATTTTTGGAATCCGTCTCAAAAGTTTGTTAAACAAACTTCAAATTCAAATCATAGATTTGAATCATTTACTGATAGAAAACCCAGTCTGCCTGTCTTGTCCACACACCATCAACAACTTTCAGTACGTACATTGACTGTTTTCCAAGCCGGCAGGTTTCATCATCTGCTGAATACGCCTTGTAGCTTACACCTGTAGCAATATCACCACTCCAGTTATCAAAACCTTCCAGGGCATCAACAAGAGTTGCTCTGGTAAGATTGGTTCCTGCTCTCTCGGCAGCCTCTACAAAAAGTTCTGCTGCTGCCATCCCTGCAAGGGTAAATGCATTCGGGAGACTCTCATCACCTTTATACTCCTGCCAAATGGTAAAGGGCAGAAAATCGGTTGCGGTAAAATCAACATCAACCCATGCCATAACTTCAACACCCTCAGAAGCCGCGCCAGCCAGTGTTACAAAGGTAGCATCTGCATTAGGATAGGACATCAGGTAGCCAGGGTCTGTTAAGCCATACTGTTTTGCCTGTTTGATAAAATTCGGTGTTTGCGGATTAAAAAGCATAACAATAATTGCGTCCGGCTCTGCATCGGCAATTTTATTTATTTCAACACTGAAATCAGTTGCTGTCGGGTTAACCGGTACGGCTGCAACTAATTCTGCACCATACTGTCCAATAGCTGCACTTACTGCACCAAACTCTTCCTTTCCATCATCTGCATTTCTATAGATAATTGCTATTTTTTTAGCACCTTTCTCTTCAACAAGATATCTGGTCATGATATTACCTTCAACAAGGTAGTTGGGTTGTACTGGAAAGGTAAACTCTTTTGGCGGTACCGCAATTTTTGAGCTTCCGCTTGCCTGATAGACAAATGGGACGCCATCTTCGTTTAAACTATCCATAACAGCAAGTACCCCGGGTGTACCCAGACCAGCTATCATAGCGAAAATCTTATCGCTTTCCACGAGCCTCTGTACTTCAACAACGGTATTTGCAGGGTTGAACTGGTCATCAGCAATTATAAGTTCTACCGATCTGCCGTTGATTCCACCCTCTTTGTTTACATACTGAAAATAGGCTTCAAGCCCTTCAGCTACGGGTACTCCGATACTTGCAACAGGACCGGTCATTGCCTGGAAAGTTCCCAGCAAAATGCTGTCCTCTGTTACACCGTCAACTTCTTCCACTGCTCCGGCAGCTGCAAGAAAGCCGGATACCAACAGTAAGACCATTAGAAAATAACCAATTTTTCTCATCATTTTGTAACTCCTCCTAGTTTACTACAAAACTTTTATGACAACAGCTGTACCCATACCGCCCCCTATACAGAGGGAAGCCAGGCCATACTGTAGTTTCCTTTTACGCAATTCATAGAGCAAGGTCACCATTATCCTGCTGCCGGAAGCACCTATTGGATGCCCCAGCGCAATGGCCCCGCCATTCACATTCATTCGCTCCACTAACTTTTGTTCTGGAATGCCGTGAGCTGCAGAGAGCTCCCTGATCACACCCAGCGATTGGGCAGCAAAAGCTTCGTTCAGCTCAAGCAGCTCCATATCTTCAAGCTGCATTTTGCAGGCATCCAGAACTCTCTTAACTGCGGGAACAGGTCCCAACCCCATAAAAGCGGGATCAACACCGGCCTGGGCAGTTGCGACAATTTCTGCAAGAGGTTTTAGATTATAGCTCTTTACCGCCTCTTCGCCGGCAAGAAGCAGTATTGCCGCTCCATCATTTATTCCGGAAGCATTTCCCGCAGTTACCGTACCATCCTTCTTAAATGCAGGACGCAATCGCCGTAACCCTTCAATTGTTGAACCGGGACGAATGAATTCATCACTGCAAAATGTGTTGGTCGTTTTTCTGATGACTATATCCAGAGGGATGATCTCTTCATCAAACCTGCCCGCTTCTGCCGCTCCTGCAGCTTTATTCTGGCTGATAAGAGCAAATTCATCCTGTTCCTCACGTGTAATTTGATGCTTTTCAGCTATATTTTCAGCAGTTATTCCCATATGATAGTGATTAAACACATCTGTTAGCCCATCCTCTATCATATGATCAATAAGTTTGCTGTCACCCAGTCCTAATCCAAATCTGGATCCCGGCGGAAGTATAAACGGAGCCCTGGACATATTCTCCATTCCCCCGGCAGCAACGATTCCGGCTGTCCCTAAGAGAATTGATCCTGTACCTGCCATACAAGCCTTCATTCCGCTTCCGCAAAGCATATTTACACCCCATGCAGGAACTTCTGCGGGAATCCCTGCATGAATTGCAGTTTGTCGGGCCGGTCCCATACCCTGCCCTGCACTGAGCACATTACCTAAAATTACTTCATCCACTGCCGTTCCCTCCAATCCTGTACGATTAAGCAGTGATTTGAGTACATGCGTACCAAGTTCATGTGCAGGAACACCTTTAAGACTACCGCCATAGGAACCTATTCCCGTTCTTCCTGCATCAACAATATAGACTTTGCCCATTTACATTTACTCCTAGAGGTATCCCAGCTTTCGTGCCTGATACGTTAATTCATCTTTAAAATCCGGGTGGGCCAGACTAATAAGAAGCCGGGTCCTTTCAGAAACCGACCGGCCCCAAAGCCGCGCTGTTCCATACTCAGTAGCAATCCAATCCAGGTCCTGGCGTGGTACCGTAACTGCTGATCCTGCAGGAAGCATCGGAACTATTGTGGAAATCGTTCCCTTCTTTGCAGTTGAACGCAGTGCGATAATCCCCTTTCCATTCCGGCTGTTTGCGGCACCTCTGTGTGTATCAAGCTGTCCGCCGGTTCCGGAAAACTGTCTCGGACCAATAGATTCTGAGCTTACCTGACCGGTGAGATCGATCGATATTGCCGTATTTATACTTATCATTGAATTATTTTGTGCAATCACAAAAGGATCATTTACATAGCTGCCCCGTAAAAGAAGAATTCCGGGATTCCTTTCAACCCACTTATACATGCGTTTTGAGCCCAGAGCAAAGGTACAAATAGTTTTACCTTTCCAGAGCGATTTGCGCATATTTGTTACTGCACCCCGTTCAAAAAGATCAATCATACTCTCGGTAAACATCTCTGTATGAATTCCCAGATCTTTCTTATCCTGCATCAGCTTTGCCACAGCATTAGGGATTCCCCCGATACCAATCTGCAGTGTAGATGCATCGGGAACAAGCGGAGCAATATGCTCAGCAATCCGGGTTTCCAGCTCTGCAGGCTCCAGAAGCGGGATTTCCGGCAGCTCTGCGTTAAATTCAACAACAGCATCAACATTTCGGATATGGAGTTGATGATCTCCTTCCATATAGGGTACTTTCTCATTCACTTCACAAATGACCCTATCAGCCTGGAGCGCTATCTCCATCTCATATACATTTGAGAGCCCCAGATTTAAGAATCCAGTTCTTTCATCCAAAGGAGTTGTTGTCCCCCAGAATATTACCGTTTCACCATTTTCCCGAAGCTGTGCCATTTTCTGACTGCCTGCCTGATGGAGATTGTTCGGCAAATACTCCACCAATTTATACCCATTGGCAGCGGCTTTTCTGTTAGAAGGACCAAAAAACCAGTTCTGATTCATGAATATTCCCTGGTATTCCGGATTTTCGCAGAACTCATAGGATTTCATATTCAGGCAGGAAACAATGGTCAGTGAAGTGAAATGGTCACTATACGCATGAATGGAACTCATGAACCCCTGGCCTTCCATGGCTGCCATACTTAAAATGACAGTACATTTTTTTGGTAGGGAACAAATTGTCTCCTCCATTCCGCCAAGCCGTTCTGTATAGAGATTCTTCCACCTGTTCATCAGAATACCAATCCCCCGTCTACCCGAAGTGTCTGGCCGGTTATAAAAGAGGCTTCATCGCTGGCAAGAAACAGTGCGGCATTGGCAACATCCTCAGGCAGCCCCATGCGGCCTAAAGGCGTTTTACCCACCATAATATCCAGTACTTTCTGCGGCACTTTTTCTGTCATCGGTGTTTTGATAAAACCGGGAGCAAGTGCATTACAGGTTATTTTCGCCCCTTTCCTGGTAAACTCTTTTGCCCAGGATTTTGTCAGGGAGACTACTCCGCCTTTTGATGCGGCATAATTTGATTGTCCAATATTGCCGTCAAGAGCCACAACTGAAGCCATATTAATAATCGTACCGCTTCCCTGCTCCATCATTAAGGGAGCAATCGCCTGTGTTACCAAAAAGGTTCCCTTTAAATTGATATCTATTACTCTATCCCAGGCCTCTTCTTCCATCTTCTGAATAAGTGCATCTTTCGTTATACCGGCATTGTTAACCAATATATCAATTCGACCGAATTCATCATGCAGCCCGGCGGCCATCTCAATTACCGCGTTGAGTTTCGTTACATCCGCAACCACCCCTTTCACGTTTTCATATGAACTTGAGAGATCTTTCAGTGCTTCATCCGAAATATCACATGCTATAACAGTCTCAGCGCCTTCAGCAAGAAATCGTTCAACAATTGCTCTACCGATACCGCGGCCTCCGCCGGTTACCAGACAAATTTTATCTTTTAATCTATCTCCCATATAATCCTCCCTATGTTCATCCCCACCGAATTATTGCTGAAGCCCATACAAAACCCAATCCGGCTCCAACCATTACTACTGTATCTCCAGGATGTATTTTCTGCTGTTTCAAACCCTCAATAAGGGAAATAACCTGATCATTCTGTCCTATATGCCCGTAATCTTCCAAATAAAATGTCTGCTGTTCCTGCAGCCCGAGTTCCTCAAGTACATATTGATGTGTTGAACGTTTAAAATGGAGTATTGCCAGGTAGTCAATGTCAGAATCTTCCAACTCTCCGGAACGCTGCAGTGCGGTACGTATTACGCCAAAGAAGTTCGGCATAGTACGTTCTCCGAGTTTTCTTTTAAAATCATCAGGATCATCAATAGTGAAGTGGAATTTATCAACGTCACTGGCAGTGACGGGCCATGCTGCTGCACCTCCCACCTTCACCGTACAATCTTTTGAAAAAGATCCATCACCCTTAAAGGCACATCCAAGCAGTATATTTTTTTCATACCCTTTTCTCAGGATCATTGCCGCACCCCCGGCACCCAGATCAAACATGAAAGAGGTCTCCGGAACGTTATAGTCTATCAAATCCCCATTTCGATAACCGCTGACCAGCAGAACTGTTTTATAGTGTGTATTTGCAATCAGCATCGATTTTGCCACTTCCAGTCCTGCTATCATGGAACCGCACATTGCTTCCATATCGAAACCCCATGCATTTACTGCACCGAGTTCATTTGCAATATCCAGACCGGCTAACCAGCAGGGGTAATCCTTATGCTGGGCGCCATTCCAAATTACCAGATCAATTTCAGCTGGATCAATACCGGCCTCTGAAATAGCCGCTTTTGCTGCCTGTAACCCCATATAGCTTGGTGTATCCACCGATCCGGGTACCGGTTTGCTATGAACCCCGAATTTCTCCCTGATTACCTCTTCAGGAATACCCGTTTGAGCAGCAATAAACGCTGAATCTTCTCTGGTTGAGGGCGTGTACATTCCGATACCCATTATGCCTATATTCATCCATAACCCCAAAATACGAACTGAATCAGTTCTCATTTTCTTTGCTTAAAAAATAGACTTACCTTCTTTACAAATCTAATTCAATAAAAAAAGATGACTGAATCACCTCTCATTATAGAGCATAAAAAGGAGATGTCAACAAAAATATTTTACCGTATCGATAATAGATCCATCCCGATACTCAACTACACCGACAACCTTTCCATCTCTGGAAGGATAGTCCGGCGTACCGGTTATAGCATGAATTTTTGTAATTAACTGATCCATCGTGAATAGATTTCCTGAAAGATATTTACCACTGTCAAATAACGACTTATAAATGTCTTCCCGTTGTGGATTTACTGCAATCCCGCGCTCTGTAACTACCACATCAACATCCCTGCCGGGAGTACAGATTGTTCTAACCCGTTTGTGAAGTGTTGGAATTCTCCCCCGAAAGGAAGGAAGTACCGCTATAGTAAGTTTGGATCCCGCAGCAGTATCCGGTGCTCCGCCTAATGCTCCAAGAATTTTACCATTTGTTCCAGTGAGAGAATTAATATTGAAATCGGTATCCACCTCTGCAGCTGAAAGAATCATCACATCAAGCTGTTTAGCAATTGCGTCTGCAATACCCGGATCAGCATATTCGGCAGCACTCATCTCCCTATGGTGGGAATTCTCTTTTAAAGACATTGCAGCATCCAGATCAAAACTCTGCACATCGTAGAGCTCCTGGAACAATCCTTCTTTAAGCAACTCCACCAGGGTACCGGTTATCCCGCCTGAAGCAAATGAACCCTGCACACCATGTTCCCGCATATACCCGGAAACCATCTGTGTTACCAGAAGAGATACCGCACCGCTTCCTGCCTGATAAGCCCAGCCATTCTGCACAGCGCCGGCGGCTAGTAATACTTCCATAGTTTGTTTGGCAATTACTGTATGAATGGGACTGGATGTCCCCCGAAGAGACCCGCCGGATAGAGAACTGCTGTCTCCTATGGAATCAACTTTCATTACATAATCAACCTGATTTGCCGGTATTGCTATATGATCGAGTTTTGTATTAGACATATAATCAGTGACTGCAACAACAATCTTTGCATATTCAGCATCAACCTGGGCATATCCCAGAGATCCAAACCTATTCGGCCCATCGGTACCATTCAGGTTCCCCACTCTATCCACAGCTGATGCAGCAATAAAAGCTATATCTATGGGAATCTCACCAGTACGAATTGCACGCGCCCGTCCACCATGCGATCGAAAAACCACCGGTTTCGGAATTTCACCGTTCATCACTGCCTCTGACAGAGGAGATTTAAGACCTGTTGTCTCTATACTGCGCACTAACCCGGAACGAACAGCCTCAAGAACTGCTGAACATGCTGGACCCATAACTGATGAGACACAGAGCACTAAATCTTTTAATCCATACTTTTGTAAGGCATCGAGCACCATTTCAACAACCTGATCTCCCATACGGAGATGGTGATGAAAACTAATGCGGATGCCGTTTTGCGGATCTATTATTGAAAGTAGTTTGTTGAAATCAGATATAAACTGCGGGGGAATACGCCTATCCATCAATCAGATTCCCTCATAATGCGGCGGACTCTCTCAAGAACCGGTTTATCGACCATTATTCCATCTAAACCTGCAGCACCCTCACCCTGTGCAGCAGCCAGAGAGATTACCTTTTTTGCCCAGAGAACATCTTCCTCACTCCAGGAGAACACATTATTTACTATCGGAATCTGATCAGGATGAATTACAGACTTCCCACAGAAACCCAAAGCCCTTCCCCGTTCAGCATCTACCCTAAGTCCTTCACTATCCTTATAGGCACCCCAAACAGTGTCATACGCCTCAAT
This sequence comes from Bacteroidota bacterium, assembly GCA_013202335.1. The sequence goes on along the minus strand of JABMQR010000104.1, from coordinate 14,645 downwards.
GCCAAAAGCTGCAGCGGCAGCAGAAACCCTATTTCGCGGGTAATCGAGGACAAATGCCTCTCCATATCTTTTTATACCTACTGCTGTGCAGTAATCTTCCGCTCCAAAGCTTATCGCTTGTATTCGTGGAGAAGAGCCTGCAATCAGAAATGCATGCTCCACTCCCAGAGGAGTCTCTAATATACATTGGAGAGCTAAGGCTCCCATATCAATTTCAAACCGTTTTTCAACCACATCAAGTTCACGGCAAATCAGCTGGACCTCTTCAGGAGATTCTACTTTCGGGACACGGATAATAAGAGGATTGTCTTTGTTAAAAGCCTCAGCACAGGCCTCAATATCTGCTCTCCAGCAATCGGCACCACTCTTAATACCGTTAATACGGACAGCCAGAGCAGTTTTTCCAAAATCCTGAGTCTTCAGCAGTTCACAGAGAAGAATTCTTGCCTGATCTTTTGCTTTGGCAGAAACAGAATCCTCAAGATCAAAAACGATTCCATCAGCTCCATAAATTCCCGCATTCATAATCTTCTTTGGAGAGTCTGCCGGACAGTACAACCAACTTCTCATATCGTACCTCCTGCTTTTCTGAGCCGTATTACCGCAGCTTTTACCCTTGAAGCCAATACAGCATCAATAGCCTGTGAATCCTCTACCTGCACCCGGCACCGGTGAACCCCAAGCATATCCAGCATATTCAGAACCGCGGCATGTTGAGCCGACCCGAAAAGTGATTCAACGGGAGAAGATATCTCTATTTCAATAGAATCCATTGGGTCTCCATTGATTTCAGTATCGCACACCGTTACTAATGCATCCATTTTCTCTGTTGTACCTGCAGATGCTTCCATTAACTAAACCTCTTCAGCCCTTAAAGACATAAACAGTGATCTTCCTTGAGAAAGTTTCGCAATACCGGCCATTCCGCTGGGTAATGCATCACTATCGGTATACTCAAGAACTTCCACCTCATCTATTTTACAGGTTAAAATATTTCCTCTGGCAGCCACCTCAAGAGAAACAGACTTATTCATCTCCCATGGATAATCAATCTCTTTCAATACTGTTAATGTGTGATCACGTTTCAATAATACAGCTTTCCCGTTACCATGCAGCCCAAAATAGTAGCCGCTTTCAGCGCCGCGACTTCTTACTACAAGCAAATGGCTCTCCCCATACTCCGGTACTACCACACACTCTGCTATTGAATCTTTTGTATAATAGGGTCCGGAATAGAGATGAAAATTATCCATAGTAATAACCCGCAGCCCATTGTTTTCAAGCTCCCAGGCTCCGCCGACAGCCGAACAACGGGTTAACCCTTTGAATTCATGCTGCTCTTCGCAAAATTGTATTGAAAATTTACGCTTTCCTGTGATGGAGTAATCATGAAGATAGAGATGACCCAGATATTTTTCACTGTCAAAGTTTGTGACCAGTAATCCAGCCTCATCTATCGCAAAATCCACCTGCGGCAGCTCCCATTCAATTGAGAAGTCTTCTCCAATAACAGGGAATGTATATCCATCGCTAATTATTTCTTTAGATTCTGCATCGCGTACATAAGGAGCTATCGCTATCCTTTGACCGCTCATCCTCTCAACTGACCCATTAATTTTAAGTATCTGTCCGGGATAGACCAGAGGAGTAAATGTTGGGGAGTAACGTTCATCATCAAAATCATCTCTTCTGTAGTAGGGTTTGTAGAAAATTCTTGCGGTATCTCCCCGTACCATTCTATCAAGAACAATTGATAACTTATCCTGTTCCTTCAGCTCTTCACCAGGGGCAACCGGAGCCAGAAAATCTGACGAAGTCCGTATCCCGCAGGTTGACTTAGGAAGAGAAAAGTCGAGATATATATCATCTGAGAAGACTCCCGGTTTCCATGCATCGGGAACCACGTCTCCACGCTGTTTCAAACCAAGTACGGCAAGTTCCTTTGAGGCAGTAGGTAAATCGATTATATTCAGGGCTCCGGAAATACTGCTGGCTGCATGAAAATCGTTTAAGGGACGGAGGTAGTGTTCGGGGATACTTTCAGGTCCATTCATCACACCGATTATTGCTCCTACATTTCCCGCATTACAGTCTGTATCCCATCCGCACATCGTTGCAATTTCAACGGTTCGTGCAAAATTCCCTTGTGCATAGTAGAGTGCCAAAGCACACACACCGGCATTTGGAATCATGTGACAAACTCCGGGATATTTATCGTAGCCAAAATTATCCCCAAGAAAATCCCGTGCATCACGCCAGTTATCAGGATGATCCGCGTGAAATTCTCTCACCGCTTTTACGACTCTTGCATACTCACTATCCTCCGGAATAAAAGTCAAAGCTTTCTCTATTATCTCTTCTATATTGTCATTCACGAATGCCAGTGAAATACATACCGCAATAAAAATTCCACCATATATACCATTTCTGTCATGCCCTACACTGGCAGCCATACCTGCATATCTTGCTGCTTCTTCAGGATTATCAGGGAAAACCCATCCCCAGGAGTCAATAAAAATCTGGCCGCCTATCTGTTCAGCAACAGTACTCCCGTTCACTTCAATACTTCCGGAGAGAGGAGCCTCTATACCGGATTTCAAGTTTAAGTAAGCCGTATGTTCAGTGCTCCGGCCATATCCGCCCCACCAGTAAAACCCAATCCCTTCACGAGTATAATTTAGCCAGGTTTGTCCAATCTTCTGTGGAGTGATGGGTGCCGGGTGATCGAGGAGCGCCCGGATAAAAAAGAGCGGGCCGTTCACATCATCATCTGCGGCGAAGTTTTTGTAATTCTTAACATATCCCGTAATATCACCATAACTCTTTCTAATACGTTCATACGACCATATTGTCGGTTCGACCGGGGCACCCAATCGCACACCAACACACTTACCGAGAAGTCCTCCGTAGACTTTATTCAAATAGGTATTTGCTTCCATACTCCCCATTTTTCTCCTCACTATCTTATGTATGATAAAAATTCTCTTCTAATAAGACATATTTAATTCTTGTTCTATTATACGTATAAACAATATGGAAATCACCACTCCTACCCTGCATTACTGATGGATAACTATATTCTCCAGGTTGATCTTCAAGCTCATACATACTGTCCCATGTGGCACCATTATCCCGTGAAACAGATATTCTTAAAGGTGTTCGCGGACCCCATTTGGGATATATCAGGACAATATCCGGATTTTTCTCCCTTGCTCCTTTTTTATCCCGGCTAAATTCGCTAACGGTTAATTCAAAACCAGAAGTACCTTTTAAAGATTGATCTACAATAAGTGTTCCTGTTTCACTTAACGCCGTTGGATTATGAACAAGAATCAAATCTCCATTTCTCGCCCTCGTAACATCGATACCACTATTATTATTGAGTAAAGTTGTGGCTTCAACAGCGCTCCAGGTTTTACCGGTATCTGCAGAATAACTCTTGAAGATATATCCTTCCCAGGATCGCATTAATACCATTAATATCCCATCATCAAATTCAATTAAAGCCGGTTGATCAACCCGAATATTTTCAGCTCTACCCAAATCACCAAACAACTCCCATGTTTTCCCATTATCTTCAGATCGAATAAAATTACATACATAGGCATCTTCGTCTTCGGTAGGAACAATCCATATATCGGAATTTGATCGAAGCTGATAAGGTCTGTTTTTCCCCAGAATTCCAGGTTCTTCAATAAACAAAGCAAGATCTGTCCACGTATAACCATGGTCATATGACTTTTTCAAATAAAGCCGTGTTCCGCCATGACACCAGATCCCATAATTAACGGGCGCAATCAACCATAAAGCTTTATCCGGACCATAAAAAATACGTGGATTTCCGGCAGCATGCTGATCAACATTTACCAAAACTTCAGCTTTACCCCAGTTCAATTCATCTCGTTTTAACCGACTACCAAGAATCACGGTATCGACCGCACTCTCTACCGATCCCGCAAACCATACGGTATAAAGATCGCCATTTTCAAGTTCACACACCATAGAGGCATGGCTGCTCGGATACGTATCCTCAGCTTCATTCACAAAAAGTTCAATCATACAGACTCCAATAAACATTTGAGGCTTTCTCAAAATTATTGATTTTGAAAAAGCTGCCTTGTCTAGAAGTTTTTGGATTTTGTTAAATTATTGTATTACAATATAGTAACTATTTCATCAAAAAACTTCATATTCAAATCTTAGATTTGAATCAAGCTACTTTCCTGGAAAATCGATTCAACCTTTGGTTGAATATAGATTTTTGAAATTGCTTCATTTTCCAAAATTCTTAAGTACGGTAAAGAAATGGGTAAAAAACTGTTCTTTTTTGACATCAACTGCAACAGAGTTATGACCGCCCGGAGCTTCAGGCTGCCAGTAAGTAACAGATTTTTCATCAATCTTTATTGATCCTCTCTGAAAACTGCAGAGCTGCGGGTTATCGATAACAGCCGCTGTGAGTGGATCATGAAAAGTCATAAACTCTCGCTTTTCAAACCATACACGGCAAAAATCATAAATTATTTTAAATTGATCAGTATCAAAATGCTTTTTCACATCTATGGATTCCATACGCATCTGCCTGGTAATATTTGATCCCACACAACGGTGAACGGGTATCGGAGTATTATAGACTATCTTTGCTGCTTCGGGATCCAGCATAACATTCCACTCCAGTAGATCACTGAAGTTCTCTTCAATACCAAACCGCCCGCTCATGCTGTAAAACCCCTTAATGAGCTGAGGTGTTTCAGGATACTTAGTGAATAATCGTGCAATATTAGTCATCGGTCCAATACTGAGAATAATTACCTCTCCAGGATTACTGCAGATGAGATCATGTAAGAATTCCAGCTCCATATGTTCTTTGAAATCTGTTTGATGTTCCCAACGATTAACACCTATCAGTTGAGGAACCTCTGTTTGTATTTGCTTAATATTGAGAGGTGAAGCAGATCCGGGATAAATTGGTATATTTTTTCCTGCGTGTTTAATTAAGGCACTTGCAATCCGGGCTCGACTAACAGGATCCCCGGTCACCGTTGTTATGCCAAGAATTTCAAAATCTTTATGACTTAAAAGGTAGGAAAGTGCCATTACATCATCTATATCACTTCCAATATCAGTATCAACAATAATTTTATACATCAAAAACCTCTTTTCTCTTTGGATAAATATTCGATCACATCCGGCAGGAGAGCATAATCTTTAATAACAAAATCTGCTTCATCATAGATACTGTTCTCATCATTTCTGCAGCCTGAAAATCGTATGGTATGCATTCCAACAGATTTTGCTCCTTCCACATCAGTTCTCCGCAAATCCCCTATATGGACAACCTCTTCCGGATCAAGTTGAAAATATGTTAACAAAGCATTAAACACTGAGCTGTGCGGTTTTGCTCTCCCAAACTCGTTTGAAAAAACAGTATAATCAAAGTGGTCAAGTTTATCATTTCGAAGAAGTCTTCTCAGATAATCACCTGATTCTATACCTGTATCTGATATAATTGATAGTTTATAGCGCTTATAAAGTGATTTAATTACGGACCTTACCCCGGGAATCTCTTTTGTATTTCCTGTAAATAGTAAAGACTGTAATTCGTTACAGCATTCGTGGAAGAAATCATCCGGGAGTCCAACAGGTAAATACTCTAATACCATCGCTAACCAGTCATGAACCGCGAGAGTTCGGGATTCCTCTTTCCAGTACACATCCCATTTTACCCATGCTTCATTAACCGCATTACTAACAGCAGCTATCCCGATATCATAAATAGAGGCTCTTTTAAGTACCTGTAGAATCACATTTTTTTGCTTATCTGATAACGACGGTTCATTATGATAAATCGTTCCCCAGAAATCAAATGAAATTAATTTTATGCTCATTTATCCTTTTATTCCAACCGAAGCGATACCGCCAATAAGTCTCTTCTGAACAAAGAAATATACAGTCAATACAGGAAATATTGAAGCAAAAGTAGCTGCCATAAACAAGTTCCATTGTACATCAAATCGCCCTTTAAACATATTCAGACCTACCTGTATGGGGAATTTCTCAAAAGTTGTTAAATAGATGATAGGATTCAAAAACTCATTCCAGGTCCAGAGAAATGTATAGACAACAATCAATACCAGTACCGGTGTAATCATGGGTAAAATAATCCTGTATAAAATACCAAAACTTCCCAACCCATCTATACGGCCGGCATCATCAAGCTCAGTAGGTGTTGTTCTCATATACTGCACTACGAGGAAGATGAAAAATGCACCACCAAAAAAGGAGTGTAAAACAAGGGGAATATACGTATCCAGCATACCCCAACTGCTGTACATTTTATATAATGGTATTAGCTTAATTTGCCCGGGAACCATCATGGTAGCTAAAACAAGCATAAACAGGAAATTCTTGGCGGGAAAACGCAGCCGGGCAAATCCATATGCTATCAATGGTACAACCAATAATTCTCCACAAATATTAACCAAAACTAAAAACATGGAATTGCCCATAAATCGCAAGAGCGGGAAGGATTGAAATGCTATCTTGTAATTTTCCCAATGTGGTTCTGCGGGAAGAAACATCGGCGGCCATGCAAAGATATCTGCTCTGGCTTTTAAGGATGTTGACAACATCCACAAAATCGGAATCATATACACTACAGATATTCCTGTAAGGAGAAGATATTTTAAGCTCTTGCTTATTACACGCTGAACTTTATATTTGTTTATCGCATTATAAGTAAATAAATTGTTTTCCATATCACTTTTTATCCTATGATTCATAATAGACCCAATGTTTCGACGTATATCGTAAAATCGCAGTAAAGAACATAATAATTATAACCAGTACCACTACAAGTGCTGAAGCATATCCTGTATTTGCATTTTGGAATGCTTCTTGATAGAAGTAAAAGAGATAAAAGTATGTAGCTTTTAAAGGACCGCCTTCGGTGATAACAAACGCCTCGGTAAAGACTTTAAAAGATCCTATCATCTCTATTATCAATTGGAACAACAAGGTGGGTGTCAACAACGGCAGGGTTATTCTCCAAAACTGCTTAAATTTACCAGCTCCATCAATATCTGCAGCTTCATATAATTGGGGTGAAATGTTCTGCAGTCCAGCAAGATATATTACTGCACTGCCGCCGACTCTCCAGATACTCAAACTTGCTACAGATATGAGAGCCCATTTTGGATCCCAAAACCATCTCGGCCCTTCTATTCCAATATAACTTAATAGAGAGTTCACTATTCCCGTATCCGGTTGTAACAAACTCATCCACATCAGTGCTACAGAAACACCTGAAACAACAGCTGGTATATAGAATAACGTTCTATATACATTCATGCCCCTGATCTTCCAATTCAACAATAGAGCAAGCATAACGCCTAAAACAAGCTTTACCGGTAATGAAAGCAGTACATAGTTAAAGGTTACCGATAATGCCTTATAAAATAACGGATCATCTGTAAACATATGTATATAATTATCCATGCCAACCCAAATTGGCTCGGTCATAAAGCTCCACTGAGTTAAGCTGTAGTATACTGATTTTAAAACAGGAAGAAAAAAGAAGATAATAAATCCTATCATCCATGGAAGAATACTTATATAGCCATCACGCGTCTCTTTTCTAGCTCTTTTTGTAGCAAAATAGCTTTCAAACACCATGTCAAACCTCAATTTGTTATAGACATATATGGGGGATCCCGGAAAACTCCGGGATCCCATACGTTCAGATCAACACTTTAAAAAAGGTAATTGCAATTAAGAAAATCAGAACAAAACGGGGTTTTGTTCTTAGATTTTTTAATTGTCTCAGTTTCCAAGCCGTTCTCTGGATTCATCAAGTGCTTTTTGGGCTGCGGGAAGTACTGCTTCAAGTTCACCCCTGATTTCATCTCTATCAATCATTTGCAGTATTACTTTATCCCAAACATCCTGTATTGCCCGAGCTACCGTCCCATTAGACAAATGAGTTCCTAACCATTCTCCACATTGCGGTATATTAAGGACTTCATAGAAACCCTGAACATAATCCTTATCTGAATCTTTGTACTCTGCGAGTACAGAAGAGATTGATGGGAAAAAATGACCCTTATTCATAAAAAATCGTTGGCCTTCCGAGCCTACCCAATATTTAAGGAATTCCCAGGCTTCATCCGGATGTTCAGTACCTTTCCAAATAGAGCTGGTTAATGACCATAAATTTGCATAACGATTATTTCCAGCAACTTGGGGTTCCGGTACTACACCAAAACGTACCCCGCTTTCGATTGCAGTGAGCATGTGCCCCTGATTCAAAGTAGCCATAGCTAACCTTCCTGCAAGAAACAAATCCACAGGACCGGTTCCTTCTGAACTAAGCGTAGCAAGATCTGCAGTTGATGGGACAGCTCCTGTATCCACTAAATCCCATAGCCAGGTATATGCCTCAACCATACCATCGCCGTTAATATACCCATCAACCGTCATACTGTCATCACTATAGGGCTGCGCATCGAAGTTAAACCATAAAGCCCTGAAAGGTTTTCTCGGAGCATCACCGCCCCATACTTTCTTGTCCGGGTTCTCTAACTGCTTAACTAGTTCCAGATAATCATACACTGTCCAATCATTTTCCGGATACGATACTCCTGCAGCATCAAACATATCTTTATTATACATTACAAGACTGGCTCCAACACCAAGGGGAAGTCCAACAACTTTATCCCCGGCCACAGCCCTTGTATCCCAGAAACTCTTAATATACTGAGATGTATCAAAATTATCCCTTTCTATGTAAGGGGTCAGGTCAAGAGCCTCAGGATACCAAGCGGTAGTCCAAAAGAAAGCTAAATCAGGTCCGCCTTCTCCTGCAGCAAGTGCAGTATTCATCTTCTGCCCGAACCCGCTTGACGGAAGAACTGTTACTTCTACTTTAATGTTTGGATTTACTTTCTCAAATTCTCTTGCCAGAGCAGTTTGAACCTCTGCAGTATAATCTTCAGAATTAATTGTCCACCAGTTTAAAGTAACTACCTCTTCTCCCACCTCTTCCTGCGCTGCCGCAAAAACTGATACGGGGAGAAGTACCAGCAATACACACACTAACGTAAACACGATCCTTTTCATAAAAGGCCTCCTAAAGTTTTTTATCTTCCGATATTCCATTGAATTTTCCGGAAGTATATCTGAAATCAGATACCTGACTTCATTAACTATTAATAAGGATATCAGCCAATTTTTCTGAAATATTGATGATATCTTCGTTCTTCGTAAATTTCAAACAAACACCCGATGGGCAACGGACTCTTTCTGTCCATAGTTCGGGAATTATATCGATGCCGCCTTTGGCACCGCACAAAGCACCTAAAACTGCACCAATTGTATCTGCATCACGCCCAAAGTTAACGCCCCAGAATATAGCTTTTGCGAAATCACCATCTACCAGTCGATAAATGGCATAGATTTGCGGAATTGCTTCTGCTGCTACTGAATGAATTGGAGTCCACAATTGTGTGTGCAATTTTTCCCAGGCATTTTCTATACAACCAGCTTCATCACAAATAGTCATTGCTGTTTTCATAGCCCTCTCCAGCCATGTACCCTGCTTCAATTGCCGCAATCCCGCTTCAACCACTTCTTCTGTTGTTCCATTTACCATTGCTGTTGCCACACTTGCCGCTACCATTTTTGCAGCGGTAATTCCATCTTCAGCATGACTTATCTGTGCATCCAGAACAGCCATTTCAGCAGCTTTATCAGGATTTCCCGCATTAATTATCCCAATGGGAGATATCCTCATTGCAGCCCCATCGTCATTATTCATAACATTGTCAGTACCGGACTGGGGGGGCAGGATCCCCCTTTTCAAGTTAGCGACAGCGCCATAAAGGGGTCGTCCCCCCCTCTCCAGGATGCCGCCTTCAACTAAAATATATTGTTCCCATGTTTCATATAATGCTTTCATTGAAAGCTCACCATTACTCTTTATAAGTGCTTTTGCTGATAATAGTGCAAATTCAGTATCATCGGTACTTCCAGCCAAACTGTCAAAAAAATCTGTAACTATTCCATAGGTATTTCTTATAGCATTATCACGACCCAGATCCCCAAGGGCATCCCCAACAGCAAGCCCAATCATGCACCCTTTGCTTTTTTTGATACATAATGCAGAATCACTTATTAATTCTTTTCTTGTTAACATGTTATCTGTTCTCCTCGATGTTTTTGATTTGCATAACCGAAATTTTTCTTTGAATTTCCAACGCTTCTTCCTTACTGGTCTGCGGTAAAGGAGAACGAACTCTTCCAACATCAATACCCCGCAATCTTAGAATTGTTTTAAAATGATCCAAAATCGCTCCTTCTCTGTGCATTTTCATAAACGAATTAAGTTCCATCTGCTTAAGCAGAGCCGTATCTAATTTTCTTTGTTTAAAAAGATTGTATATTTCAGTTATCAGTTCTGGATAAATTGATGCGTTCCCGGAGACACATCCGTCTCCTCCCATTAGAAGAGATTTTAATATCAATGAGTCATTCCCCATAAATATATGAAAATCTTTACCCATCATCTTTCTGTAGTCTTCAAACAGTTGAAAATTAGTACTGCTATATTTAATTCCAACTATATTTTCAGATGTGGAAGCAATTTCTACAAGCAATTCCGCAGATACGGTATTATTGGTAAAATCAGGAAGGTTATATACAAATAACGGGAAATCCTTAACCTCTCTTGCGACAGTGGTATAATGGTTCAGAATTGCTCCGTCACTAACACGATAAAAAGCCGGCGTTATAATTCCAGCCCCATCGGCTTTACTGGCTCTCGCATGTACAGTTAAATCAATTGTATCTTTTGTAGACAATGCACCTGTGTGTATAATTGTTGGCACACGACCACGTACTGCACCAACTATAGTCTCAGCTGCCTGCATGCGCTCTTCTTTGCTTAACAAAAAACCTTCTCCGGTGGTTCCCAAAACAAATAATCCATGTACACCCGAGTTAATAAGATAATCGCAAAGACTCTCTATTTTTTGATTACTTACACACCCGGATTCATCATCAAAGGGAGTAACCATTGCGGCATATATTCCAGAAAACTTCATAAACGCCTCCCCCCCCGATGTATGCTTCTCAGATTTGAAAATTAAAGTTCGTGCCTTCTCCAGATCTTCAATGGTATCAATACTGAGTGCGTTATAAGCATACTTTGTTTCGTACACCATCATGGAAAATCCATGCTCAAGTACTTTCAGCTGTTCCAGTGATTCAATTTCCGAAAGCGGTGTTTCTGACAAACCAGCATAGGTAATCAGGAAATCTTTACTATACCCATACATGCCAACATGTTCAAAAACACTATTTTGAATCTCATTTCTTGGATAAGGTATTAATGATCTGCTAAAATAGAGAGCATTTCCTTTCAGATCCCGTACCACCTTAACAACATTCGGATTGCCGTATTCCTCCGGATCCACTTTTGTACATAATGTTGCACAATATAAACCCTTATTTGAGAGCAGCAAATCAGCCAATTCATCAATAATGCCGGGAACAACAAAAGGCTCGTCACCTTGAATATTAATAATAAAATCAGCATCAATGTTCTCAACAACCTCTGCTGCACGACTACTTCCGTTTGGGTGAGATATTGCAGTCATTACTGCTTTGCCCCCAAAGCGGGAAACTTCATTAAAAACCCGGTCATCATCACAAGCGACAATTACGTCGTCGAGCCTCTTTGCCAGCATCGCATTTTCATACACACGCTGAAGAACTGTTTTTCCACAGAGATCTTTCAATGGTTTACCCGGCAATCTTGTTGACCCAAAGCGTGCCGGTATGATTCCAATAACTTTCATAAAAAATTAATCCTTAATTATATAATTTTGAGATTTTTCCAATATTTTTTGTCGATTTATCGGTTTAACGTTTGATACTATCCAATCCCTCATTTTTTTCCCCTGGTCTGTCTGCTGTGGATAACTGATAAATTCCAGATTTATTTCCAACTCTTCTGCAACTTTATAGGCAATAATTGGCCATATAACACCAATATCACCAACAATAGGTAAGCTGCCTTCGTGTCGTGCAAACGCTGACATCTCCATTCGAAACGGAATTCCGGTTAATTTTGATTTTGGCAAACCTTTATCTATAGCATTTTGGATGCTGTCTGAATTATCCTGTAATTCCTTTGCTTTTAACAAATTGGGATCAACATCTATTCTGACCAATGTTTTCCCTTTTAATGAGCAGGTGTTAAATCCATTCCACTTTGCCCATATTCCATGACCCGTATAACATTCAAAAGGACCGTCATGTATTTCCTGAGTTAAGGCAACGGCAGATTCTATGATTACATCTGCTTCATCAATCATTTTGGCGATACGCATACATCTTTCAGAAATGGGAATACTATCACCAATAGACAGCCCCACGGCACCACCGCCAATAAGCTGAGGGACACTTACCAATATGGGTAAATTGGCTTTAGCAGCCGCTCCCAACATAGTTTTCTCATCAGATCCCCACCCTGCAACCTGTTCAAAAGGAATATGATATGTTTGTGCAATAGTAAGAATTTCTCTGGAAATATTCTCAGTACGTAAACCCATGGGATACGCCATATTTCCGGCTGCTTTTATAATAGTATCTCCCTGCTCCTTTTCTGCCTTATGCAGAATCTCATCATCCAAAATCATTTCATTCTTTAATTGATCAATATCAGATTGCTGTAACTCTGTTACTTCAAATAATTCACCTCTGGGTATCTCATTCTTCTCAAACTGCAGCCCAAACGCTTTCCACGGCACTCTTTTTACCCGATCAAGACTTCCTGCCATTTCGTGTGCAATGACCGCGGAGCTGGTTGTAACACTATCCACAATTCCCTTGCTCATCAGTTCTGCAATCAGCGTTGTAACTCCTTCATGTATATTGGGACCGCTTCCGGTAACAACCATTATTTTTCTTTGATTCTTCTTCGCAGCAACAATCTTCTCAACAGCTTTATCGATATATCCTATTGCCTGGGAGTTAAGTTCTGTATACATTTTTTCAACAACTTGCTTATTGTTCTTCATTAAAGTGTTTTGAATATATACATCTTTCTTTGTACCGGTAACGTTTCCGGTAACGTTTTCACTTTGCATTAAAAAAACTCCTAACTGCATCTTCAGATAATTCTTTTTACCGAATCTCTAATAATTAATTGGGGGGTAATAATCACTTCTTCATTTAATGGTTTATCATGACGTATCTCTTTTATAAGCAAATCAACTCCTGCTTCACCCAATTCATACTTAAAAGTATCAACTGTGGTAAGTTTAGGACGCATAAGCTGCGAAATTTGGTTGTTATCATGTCCGATAATTGAGATGTCATCAGGAATCGCCAGTCCCTGTTCAAATACCGCATCATACGCACCTGCAGCCATGCTGTCATGACAGATAAAAACTGCTGTCGGGCGTTTTTCTGTCGTGAGAGATAATAGTTTCAGCATACATTTTTTGCCGGATTCCGCATCATTCTCCCCATCAAGAACAAGATCTTCATCATAAGAGATACCGGCATCAGCTAATGCTTTCCTATAACCCTGCAGCCGTTCTGATCCAGACTGCACACCCTCTCCTGTAGAAATATGTGCTATTCTCGTATGTCCAAGTTCCAGTAGATACGCTGTTGCCATATAACCGGATGAAATATTATCAAGTGCAATAGTAGATACTACCGGGTTGCTGCTCTTTCTATAAATCTGAACGATGGGAAAATGTTCAAGCTTGAGTTTTTCCAGTTCTTCCTTGTTTGCCTCATTGAAAGAGAGAATAATTCCATCGACCTGTTTACTGCGTAATAATCGGATAGCCTCTTTTTCAACTTTATGATCATGGTTCGTATCATAAAACATTACTGAATAACCATAACTTCTTCCCTTGTTGACTATTCCCCTGGCAAGTTCAGGAAAGTTAGGGTTGGTAATATCCGGAACAATGAACCCTATGACATTTGAACGCTGCAGCACGAGCCCTCTTGCTACGATGTTCGGGCTGTACCCAAATTCTTCAATTGCATCATTGATTTTCTTACGTGTCTCTTCTTTTACATCAGGACGGTTGTTTAGCACACGTGATACTGTGGTAACCGATACTTTTGCATGTTGAGCAATATCCCGAATTGTAACCGCCATATAACCTCTTTAGCTATATTTTGAATATAAATATTTTGGTAACGTTTCCGGTAACGTTTCCAGTCATTGTTTTTTTAGTATAGAACGATTATTTTCAGAAAGCAAGAGGAAACATATTACTTTTAAAAAAAATCTGCTCAAAAACAGGCCCAACTTCTATCCGGTTAATCGCCAGAAGAACTTCCATTTCCAGCCCTTTCGCACCGATCATTAATCCGATTACTACCATGGCAAGAGTCATCATCATAGTCTGATTGATCCCGACCATTATTAAAGGTTTAACCAAAGGCAGCTGAACATCCAAGAGTACCTGTCGTGGAGTTGTGCGAAAACTAACCAATGTGTTATTCAGGACGACAGTGCCTACAAAAAATAATATAGTGATCACTACCGTGGAGATTCTACAGGAATGTAAAAAATAGAAAAAAATCTGTTCATAAATTGTGTCTGTATATCTAAGCTT
>JABMQR010000011.1 GCA_013202335.1 Bacteroidota bacterium | reverse complement strand
TTTTTTAGGAATAATCAGAAGATTTGAATATTTCTGCGAATTTTCTAAGTAAAGAGTAGTAAGGACTAAAAAAAATCAAAGGAGAGAAGTATGAACAATTTGAATTCTGTGATCATTGAGGGTAATCTGACAAGAGATCCTGAAGAGGTATCAACACCAAAAGGAACCCCGCTATGTAAATTCACTATTGCCACAAACAGGTACTATAAGAATGGTGAACAGCAGCAGCAGCAGGAGGTTTCGTTTTTTGCTGTAGAGACATGGGCTAAGCTGGCAAGCAGCTGCTCCTCCTATCTGGAGAAAGGGAGGGGAGTTCGGGTTGTCGGGAGACTGAAGCAGGAACGATGGACTGGCACTGATGATAAAAGGCATGAACGAATAGTAGTGGTGGCAGAGCATGTAGAGTTCAAGTCTCAGGCAAACAAGACATATCTTAGTTCAGATCAAAAGGATGAGAATCTGAGTGGGAAGAAGCCTGATGTTGTTGTGAAAGATGATTTTGCAGCTGTTGAATTGGCATCATTTGCCGCAGAGGATAATATGGGTGATGCCGGAAAGCTGCAGATAAAGAACAAAAAAAAATAAAAGAAAGAACCATGTTTCGACAGTAAAAAATCCGGGGATATGCTGAGAGGATAATCAGTATATCCTCTTTTCTTTTCTACTCTTTACCTGTATATTGGTAGCATAACCAAACAGGTGAGTAAATGCTGAGAAACAGTATAAGTGATATAGTGAGGTGGGATATATGAGTGAGATTACATTAACAGTTGATAATTTTGAGAAAGAAGTTTTAAAATCCGACAAACCAGTCCTTGTGGACTTTTGGGCAGCATGGTGTATGCCTTGTAAAATGATCGGGCCGATAATTGCTGAAATTGCGGAAGCTCATGCAGATAAGGTAAAAGTTGGAAAACTTAATGTTGATGAGCATGGGGAAATAGCACAGAAATATAATATTATCAGTATTCCTTCCATTCTTGTATTTAAAGATGGCGAAGTCGTTAATCAGAGGGTTGGAGCAGGCTCCAGACAGATGATTGAGGGATTAGTCGCTGATTATCTTTAATGTATAAACTTCCTGGAAAACTTTTACATAAGAGATTATAGAAAACTGTCATATAAACTATGGCAGTTTTTTTTATCCTCAA
This sequence comes from Bacteroidota bacterium, assembly GCA_013202335.1. The sequence continues at coordinate 36,934 of JABMQR010000011.1, read as the reverse complement.
AGATCCCTATTCAGAAGGGATATAAACACCTTCAAAATTTGCTTCACCAAATGTTGATTTACTGGTAGGAACAATATACCAGTCCTCTCGTGAGTCAGTATCAGTATATGGGCTGATCCGGCACATGGAACGAGTAGCAGTAGAGTCGTCCGGGTTAATACCATCTTCAGGGAAAATATCGAAACCAGCAGACTTCCAGCCCCCCTGATCAGCTAAAACAACAACCCTGTCGAGTAGAGCCCTGCTGCCAAATCCTTTGTAGTTGGAGTCTGAGCTGGAATCCCGGTTACTGTAGAGAACGGCATCCATCAACTCTCCCTGTGGGGAGGTGTAGAGACTTATAATCCCATTATTTCCGGACAGGCCCTTTCCTGACTCTATCCAAATATCCCATGCTGAATCAGATGCATACTTTGACAGGGATTCAGAGGTGGAGAGAGTTTCTGACAGAGAGCTGCCGGTCTCCTTCCCGCAATGTATGACGATAATATCACCTTCCATCACCTCAATAGGCGGAAAAATAATACGCTGATTTCTATCAAAATTAACTCCATCACAAAAAGTGATACCTGCAGTGCTGCCGGCACTTAAAGCAATCAGTTCTACCCGGTCGGGGTGTGCAGCTGACCCCTGAGTTGTGAACTCGTTAATAACCAGTTTAGGAATAGTATCATTCCATCCATATACCGCAGCTGAGAAAAACAGGGTGTTGCCGGAAGGATCCATAACCTCTCCTTCAACCAGGCAGCGGGAACCTGGGGGAATACTATTTTCAGTATAGATACAAAGAAGCTCTTTTCGTTCACTGGATTCACTAACAGAGCGAATGGTTATTTTTTCAATACTGGTTGGGGGGAGAAATCTGAAACTGTTTTGCACCGGTACAATTTGCTCTGAGAATTCAAAGAGAAAGCAATTTTCTGATGAAGTTTCGGCCCCGAGAATAACAGGTGGGTGGATATCTGTATTCATCAGTTCCCGGTAACCGCTTAGGGGACTGCAGCTGCATAAGAGCATGAGAAAGAAGGCGGAGATGCAGAGTGAAAATGAGCGAATGCGAAGCGTGATGTCTTTTTGCAGGATAAAATGTTTCATATGATTTCCTTGAATGTGTTTACTGAAATTAATACAGGTATCTCTATTAGTAATTACTGTGAAATGGGTGAAAAAAATTCAAAAAATTCAAAAAAATATTTTTTCCGGTATGAACTTTCTGTCGGAAACTGCCTGTCAGTGCTTGCATCATTGCATTATTAAACTGTTTCTGTGATAATAAAGCCTAAAATTAAGCAATGTAAGAGTTAACATTCTTTGTAGAATCTGGGGGATATATGTGTGGAATAGTTGGATACTGTGGTAACAGACCTGCATCTGTAGTGCTGCTTGAAGGACTGAAACGTCTTGAATACCGAGGGTATGATTCAGCTGGAATATGTGTCGGGACAGGAAATCATTTTGAGTTAATTAAAAAGAGAGGGAAAATCCGGGAGTTGAATGAGCTGGTCGGAAAGAAAGCTTTTGGGGATTTCGGCATAGGGCATACCCGTTGGGCAACACATGGAGAAGCGAACGATCGTAATGCCCACCCCCACACCAGCGCATCAGGAGATGTTGTCCTGGTCCATAATGGGATCATTGAGAATTATGTTGAATTAAAAAGAAGCTTTGAGTCTTCTGGTCAAATATTCCTGAGTGAAACAGATACGGAAGTAATTGCCTTTATGATAGAGGCTGTTTACAAGGGAAATCTGGAGGATGCAGTACGTGAGGTTCTTCCGTTGCTGAAAGGCACTTACGGAATAGCCGTAATCCATAAGAATGAGCCGGGAAAAATCGTTGGAGCACGAAACGGATCTCCATTGGTACTGGGAATTGGTGATCAGGAAATTTTTCTTGCTTCTGATGTAACGGCGATCCTTGCTTATACCAAAAATGCTGTATATTTAAATGATGGTGAACTTGTCTCAATCACAAAAGATGGTTATCGAACCTTTGATATTAATGATACGATAATTCAAAAGCAGGTTGAGCAGATCAGCTGGGAGTTGGAGCAAATTGAGAAGAAAGGGTTCAAACATTTCATGCAGAAAGAAATTCATGAGCAGGTTGACTCTATCCTGCGGGCTTTTCAGGGTCGGCTGAATAAAGATTCGGCAACCGGGCATCTGGGCGGTCTTGATATGCTTCCACATGAACTGCTGGGTGTTAAAAGAGTAATTATAATGGCCGCAGGGACTTCGTATCATGCCGGAATGATAGGTGCCTATTTGATTGAGAAATTGGCAAGGATTCCTGCTTATGCAGAACTTTCATCTGAAATCCGATATAAAAATCCTGTAGTAGAGCATGATTCTCTCTATTTTGTGGTTTCACAATCCGGAGAAACAGCTGACACCTTGTATGCAATGAGAGAGGTGCAGAGGAAGGGCGGCAGGGTGCTTGGTTTGTGTAATGTTGTAGGATCCACGATAGCAAGAGAATCTGACGGCGGGGTGTACCTGCATTCAGGACCTGAAATTGCGGTAGCCTCTACAAAAGCTTTTACCTCACAGCTAACAGTTTTTTATGTATTGGCATTAAGCCTGGCAAGAATGAGACATCTTTCCATTGAGGATGGGCTTAGAATAATCAATGCACTTGAGGCACTCCCGGAACAGATTTCAAGTATACTTACTCAAACAGCACATATTGAGGCTCTTGCGGAAAAATATCATAAATATGGGAATTTCCTGTTTCTCGGCAGGGGAATGAATTACCCGGTCGCAATGGAAGGTGCCCTGAAACTCAAAGAGATTTCATACATCCATGCAGAAGGGTATAGTGCCGCAGAGATCAAACACGGACCTATTGCACTAATCAACGAAAACACACCAAGTTTTTTCCTTGTGCCGGATGATATACTTCGTGACAAAGTAATTACAAATATGAAAGAGGTAAAGGCAAGGAAAGGCAAGCTGATTGCTGTAGCGGTGGAGGGAGATACTGAGATAGCTAAGATTGCAGATGATGTAATCTATATTCCCCATACGGAAGAAATCATGTATCCTTTTCTTATGGTTCTGCCAACACAGCTTTTTGCCTATTATTGTGCTATTAAGTTGGGCAGAGATGTTGACCAGCCGCGTAATCTGGCAAAAAGTGTTACCGTTGAGTGAGTGAGCCAAATACAAAATTCAATAAATTTTGTATTTGGCTTATGAAGTTTTTGATTGTAAATGAGTGAATATATGTAATTACTCTCTATCAAAAACTTCTGGCTAATTTAAGTTTGCAAAGCAAACTTTTTAAGAGTTTTGAAGAGTGAAAAATAGTTGGAGAGTAGCTGAATGGCAAAATTATGGGACAAAGGGTACGCCGTACATTCTCTGATCGAAGAGTTTACCGTTGGGAATGACTGGGAACTGGATCGGAATTTAGTAATTTCAGACTGCGTAGCAAGCGCAGCCCATGCAGAAATGCTGGAATCTATTGGAATACTTGAAGTTGAAGAAAAAGAGAGCTTGTTTGTCGGGCTCGCTGATATAATCAGTAAGGCCAATGATGGGAATTTTCCTGTAACCCGTGAGAACGAAGACTGTCATACAGCCATTGAACACTACCTAACAGAGAACTGCGGTAAGGCTGGTAAAAAAATACATACTGGACGCAGCAGAAATGATCAAATCCAGACGGCACTTAGGATCTGGATGCGGGATTTTCTTTTTTCATGCATTGAATCTTCTGTGAAGCTGGTAGATGCAGCTGCAGAATTTGCCGGTACGCACGCAATGATCCCTATGCCTGGCCGGACTCATATGCAAATTGCCATGCCATCTTCAATCGGACTTTGGGCCGGGGCATATGCTGAGGAACTGAGTGATGAAACAGCACATCTTTTCTCAATACTGGAACTGATTGACCAATGCCCTTTAGGTTCAGCAGCAAGTTATGGGGTACCGCTTCCTTTAAACAGAGAGCTGACTGCAGATCTTCTTGGTTTTAAAAAAGTGCAGAATAATGTTCTGTATGCCAACAATTCACGAGGAAAATTTGAAGCCATGGTAATCGATGGTCTGGATTATATCTGTTTGACACTCAGTAAAATCGCTCAGGACCTGATACTCTACTCTATGCCGGAATTTGGCTATTTCAGCCTGCCGAAAGAGTTGTGTACAGGATCCAGCATAATGCCGCAGAAAAAAAATCCGGATGTTTTTGAACTTATCCGATCCCGTTCAGCGCAAGTTTCAGCGTGTTCTGTCCAAATTAAAAATATTATAAGGTCATTGCCTTCAGGGTATAACAGAGATTTCCAGGATACAAAAGGAGCCTTTCTCACCGCAGCTTATGCAGCATACAACTCAATTGAGATTATGCGGGTCTGTTTTGAACAGCTTGAAGTACACCCGGAAAAACTGAGAAAAGCATTTACTCCTGAAATATTTGCAACCGATCAGGCAATTGATGCGGTACTTTCCGGTAAGAGTTTCCGGGATGCCTATAAATCGGTAGGTACAGATCTCGGAGCTGTAGTTGCGGGGAATCCTGATACCATAATCAGTACAAGAACTTCCACAGGAACAACCGGGAACCTTATGCTGGCAAAAGTTCTGGAGACAAATAAAATACATGCTCTTTCTGTTCAGGAGAAAAGGGAGTCTGTCGAAGCTGCTGTCATAAAATTAATGGGAGAGAGAGTTGCTTTTTTCCGGCCGGGAACTTCTGCACGGACATAAAAAAACAGCCGTCATGGAGACGGCTGCTGTAGGCAATTTCTAGAAAATTGAATTAAATCATAGATTTAATTTTAGATTTTTGAAATTATCTCACTTAATTAATACTTACCAGTGCTTCAGCAATATTTATACTGTAATCACCAATATGTTCAAGGTGCCGGGTAAAATCAAGAAGCATAAGTTCGGCCGTTACATTTGATCCTTCACCAAGACGAATTTGTGCTCTGTCCCTCATCTGGTTTCGGGTATCATTAATAGTTCTTTCATACTCAATCGCCTTATTAAGATCAGTAGTACTGATGTGACGGTTAAGATGGTCTTTGATAAAATCAATATATTGCTGAACATTTTCCATATAGACATTTAACTCTTCCCATGCCTCTTTGGGAAACTGAATTTCATTGTTATACTTCCGTTCGGTCAGCAGAATGAGGCTAAAACAGCTGTCTCCGATGCTTTCTAACTCATTCACAATTCTGGCCTGGGCATTAACATTTCGTGCACTAATCGGATTCAAATTGTCTTTTACCAGTTCAACCATAAAGGTTGATAATTCGTGCTGCATCTGATCCGATAATTCCTCAAGTGTTTTCAGTTCCTTAACTTCAGACCCCAGATTTTTATCAGGATTATTGAAAACTATCGAAAATCTTGAAAACATGTTTGATATAAGTTCAGCCATCTTGAAAATTTCATCCTGAAGAGTAATCAAATAGAGTTCAGGAGTATCCTGCAGTGAAGATGAAATATAGGTAAAGGTATACACCTCTTCCGCACCTTCCGGCTGCTTCCCTTTTACGAATTTTTCAATAAGTTTGGCAAAAGCCGGGATAAACGGCATGAACAGTACGGTATTTATAACATTGAATACGGTATGATACATAGCAAGGTGTGCAGGTAGTAAAATGGCGCTGTTTGCTCCATATACATCACCCGGGACAATAAAATCCACAAGACGAAGGAATGGGTTAAACAGAATTACCACCCACAAAGAACCAATTACGTTGAATAGAATATGTGCTCTTGATGCCCGTTTTGCAGTCGTGTTGGTTCCAATTGAAGCAAGGTAGGCTGTGACAGTTGTTCCAATATTCTGGCCCAGTACCAACGCGGCAGCTGCGGGATAACTTATCCATCCCTGATAGGCCATTGTTAATGTTATTGCCATTGCTGCTGAAGATGACTGAACGATAATGGTAACAAGCGTTCCTGCCAAAAGGAAGAGCAGGATTGACCCAATGCCGCCGCTGCTGAATTGTGTCAGGAAGTAGAGAGCTTCAGGATTCTGGCTGATATCAGGAACTGAGTCTTTCAGGAAGCTTAATCCCAGAAAGAGAAGACCAAATCCAATAAGAATTTCGCCAATATCCTGGCGTTTCAGTTTTTTTATAAAAAGGAAGGGAAATCCAATGCCGATTGCCGGGATAGCAAGGGCTGAAACCTTAATCTTAAATCCCAGTAGTGCAACAAGCCAACCGGTAACCGTGGTACCAATATTTGCACCGAGTATAACTCCGATTGATTGAGTTAAATTCATTAACCCGGCATTAACAAAACTTACAATCATAACGGTTGTTGCGGAGGATGATTGAATAATTGCGGTAATTGCCACGCCGGTAAAAACTGCCGCAAATCGGTTTCCAGTCATAAACCGCAGGATGGCTTTCATTCTGTTCCCTGCAGTTTTCTGAATTCCTTCGCTCATTATCTTCATTCCAAACAGGAATAAACCAAGACTACCTGCAATTTCTAATAACTGTCCAATAATATTCATAATGGGTCGATAGTAGCAATTGATCCTGCGAATGTAAATATGAATTTGATGAAAATCAAAGTATTTAAGAAGAGAAGTTTAATGAGTAATTTCTTTTTAAACTGATGCATTTTAAATCAGAGTATCACGTTTTTTCCAGATACTGCGTGCCCGACAGGCTTCAGTTTGCACATCACCATGAATTTTTATTACTGTATGTTGCCAGGAGCCATCCTGTCCGCTGGGGTCTTTCCTAGTATAGAGCATGAGTTCATCCCCTAAAAAGCTTTCTGACAGGAAATTTATCTCAAATTCACAGGGCTTGAAATCAGTTTTATAATCCAGAGAGAAGGATTCAAGAATCCACTCTATATAGGAAATATTGTTAATGTGCCGTACGCTGTCGATATCACGGTACATAAGCTGAGGCGTATATACGGTTGATGCTTCAATATCCTGGCCGGCGGGAAGTTTTGCCAGAGTTGTTTTGGTCCAGAGAGAGCGATCCTCAGACATACTGATGAATTGATGGATCATTCCGGGTTTTTCCGGTCTTCGTTTTTCAAGATCCAAAAGAACCCAGTAAGCCATTGATCTGAAAAGCTCATTTCCTTCTTCATCTGTTCCCTGTGCTTCACGGGGTGCGAAAAAACGGAACGGAGAATTAATCCAGGTTTTAAGGATGACTGAAGAGGGCCATGTAACATATTTTTTTATGGTGAGCTTGAATCTGGAAAGCACCCAGGTTTTTCCCATTGCATGAAGTTCGGTATTTGAACAGCCCGCATGCATTGCATGTGATGCAGCGCCTTCCTGCACCGTTCTGCAGTAGAAAGGAAGATTGGCAGTGAGAAACGGGTCAGCCAGATAGGTGTGCAGCTGATAGGTATTTGAATAGATGTTGTCGTGAATTTTCATGCAGGGTCCTCTGTGTAGCGGAAAAAGCGGAGAATCGAACGGCCGTAAGTACGTTTGTCATAGCAAGTGAAAAGACCTATTTGTTCCTCCCATTTCTCTTCGGAAGGATAGTGAATGATAAATATTCCATCAGCCTTAACAATTCCGGATTTGCTGACAGCTTCGGTGAATGGCTGTTTGCCGGCCATAGGGAATGGAGGGTCTGCATAGACAATGTCATAGGACTTTTTTGAGGATTTAATATATTTTTGAGCCCGCTGAAGAAAAAGCTGTATGTCGGACTCTACAAAACTAATATTTTGTAAAATAGTATCCCGTTTCCCGTAATCCATTTCAACCAGATGCACAGGATCTGCTCCGCGGGACGCTGCCTCGATACCTACTAGTCCGGATCCGGAAAAGAGGTCTAGAAATGAGAGGTCATCAAGGTTTCCCAGGATGGAAAAAAGGGATTCCCGCATTTTATCCATTGCCGGACGGATAATACCCGGGGGACAGGTAATTCTTCTTCCACGGTAAACACCGCCGGTGATTCGCATACAAACTCCTCATTTTCTTCTCTTTCTGGAACTGGCACTACAAGTGAGCATAGTGATAATGTGACGAATGTTCAATATTTAGCAGGAGATGAAAGTTTGATATTTTGTATAATCGGGTCATTTCCGGATTTAATTACGGTCGCTGTATATTGATTATATTCACTTGTTGTTATCATCATATCCCAATCACCATCAGGGATAAGGATATGATAATATCCGGTGTCAGGATCAGATCGGACTGTAAGGGTGATAGGTGTCGGAGCTCCAGGAGCTCTGGAACGGTCTGCTGACCTCTGGAATGTAATCAGTGCTGAAACAGAACTGTTGTCGGAGGCTGCTGTTACCCTGCCCGAGATTCTGTGCGTCGTTATTCCAAGCAGGTTAATCAGGGCATTTTTATGTTCCATCCAGACAGCTTCCGAATATCCTTCACCAGTCTGTCCCTGATAGGTGTCATATTCAATGGTATAGCCGGGTGCACCCAGTGCTCCGAAATGCCAATCTGTAACGGAGCCGACAACTTCGTAACAGTCATAACCTTCAATATAATAAAACTTACTTAACCCTGGGAGGGCTCTAAGAGTTGTTACATAATCTTTTGCATACTCTTCCATCAACGGATAAATCGGAATATAGGTATCTAAATAATCGGTATTTCCTGCTTCTCCTTCAGTCTCGTATCCCAGATAATCCATCGGCAGGTTGATATTCTCAGCCCCGGTATGGCCCTGGATGCTTAGCATATAGAGCTCTCTTTCACAGAGATCCCGGAGGATTCTGCTCTCTTTTGCGGTAAACCCCCCATACCAGGGACGGAACCATTCGGTATTATATAACGGTTCGTCCGAAGAAGGATCCGGGCTCCCAAAATCTCTGTTAATATCAACTCCATCGGCTGTTTTTCGACCATTAATTGGCACTCCATTAATTATCTTCCTATCATTCACCACTCCCCAGGGATTTAAAACAGGAACAATATGAATTTCACAAGTCTCCAGGAGTGCTGTTACCGCTGTATCGTTATCATTGTATGTATCTGTTTGATATTGTTCTATCAAATAATCAGCCAGCCGTACTGCAACTTCCGCTGAAATCTGTTCATTTCCATGAGTTGCCCCGGTTATAAGAATACGAGGTTTTTCAGTGACCGCACACTTGCCCAGGCTGGAGCCGGTTATGATGATGCGTTTAATAGGGTAGGCTCCGGATCCTGTTGCATTTCCTACAGTATCAACCTTTGCAATATCAGGGTTTTGAGCAGCTGCCGTTTCAATAACAGCATAAAGCTCGTTAAGGTACAGCTCACCCTCCTGTATTTTAATTTCGCATGAAGCAATTAGTATAAAAAGAAAAAATATGATGCAAATATGTAGAGGCAACCTTTGAACATGGCAAAATTGATATTTCATACTGTATAGTACCACATTTATAGCAGTGAGGTTACATGAGAAGATTTACATCCGGAAATAATGCGAAGAAACGAATAAAATAATGAGAAATACTTAGTCTATTTTCCTGAAAGTATATATTACCAAGCATTCACTAAATACAAAAGAGTATTCTATGTTATTAATAAACTGATAGGGAGGAGAAAGCAAAGAAGTATTTAGGTGAGTAAAGATTTTACATCTAATTAAATAGGAGTTATTATAATGAAAGAACTTGTAGGAATTGTGTTAGTATTATTAGTATTAGGATTTTTATTAAGTTGCTCGTTAACCGAAATAGACAGTAGGAATATTTATTATGAAAAATGTGATACGACTAACTATTATTCTATCGATATTGATTTTTTCTTCGTGCAGTAATATGAATACAGAAATTAGTTTAAACGACTTAAAGGGTGATGACGGTGCATTTCGTTATAGAAATTTATATCTGAATAGTAATATTGATGAAGCAAAGAAAATTATTGGATATAAGTTAAAACCCCTACACGAACCCAATGAGCATACGATTATTTTTAGTATTGATACGAATTTTGAACTATTCAATTACATAGGCAAACCAACTTTTGAGTTTGCTAATAATCGTCTTTCTATTATCAAGTTTACATTTAATAATCAAGATGATGATATAGAGAATTTATATAAACAGTTAATCGGAGAGTTAATTAAGTTATTCTCTGAGGCATCAAGATCATTCAATACTTCAGGAGAGAATATTTTTGGAAATATACAATCTGAAGGTTATCTATGGGATGTCAATAACGGTAATATCAGAACAAGTCTACAGGTAGTAAAAATTCAAGGTGACAAAATAGGACCTTCTGTGACATTGTCTATAGGAGTTATACCTTTTAAGGAAGAGCAACCTGAGTAATTTTTTCAAATGTTTTGATAGTTAATATTAGAAAATGACTCAATATAGAGAAATCCATGCTAATGGATTTGTCGAAAGATTTCTGGTATGCTTGTGTTATAATGATTGGGCAGCTTCGGGAAACAGCATTACATGAATCTCTAAAACAGATGTATGCAGAGCAGACTCAGGGAGTGATTGAAGAGTCTGTTGATGGATATATAATCGACGTAGTCACACCGTTGGAATTGATAGAGATTCAAACCGGGAACTTTTCCAATATCAGGGTAAAACTGGATAAACTGCTTTCCAATCATCGTGTGAGGGTGGTGTACCCGATTTCTGTTGAGAAAACAATCCGTTTGTATGATCAGGATCTAAAAAATATTCTCAGAGAACGGAAATCACCAGCCAAAGGGGTCCCGGCAGCTGCCGGAGTGGAATTGATGCGAATTCCGGAAACGGTTCTACATCCAAATTTTATTTTAGAAATTGTAATGGTGAAGGTGCTGGAAGAGCGGGCTGATGATGGCGAAGGAAGCTGGCGGAGAAAGGGAATCAGCATACTTGGACGGACACTTTTGGAAGTTATAGATACTATAATATTTGAGGGGAAAGAATCGTATAAATTATTGTTACCTGCGAACCTCCCGGAGCGTTTTACCCATAAGGACTTAATAGCCTGTGCAGGTATTACACCCGGTCAGGCTGCAAAACTTTCCTGGTTTCTGAGAAAAATCGGTGTGGTGCATGAAGCCGGGAAACAGGAAAGATCATTACTGCTTGAAATCGTAAAATAAATGAGCTGGAGAAAAAAATGCTGACAAGAGAACAACTAAGTACCTATATTGTTGAAATATTGCCGAAAATCAGAGAGTTGAGACACGAACTGCATACCGTACCGGAGTTGGCAGGTGAGGAGTTTAAAACCCGGGAGATACTTAAGCAGCAGGCGGATAAACTGGATCCGCTCTACTGGCAGCCGAAAATTAAAACTGATCTGGTTTTTGAGATACCGGGTGGAGATCCGGGGAAAGTAATTGGATTCAGGTCAGACATGGATGCTCTTCCTCTTCTGGAAACTTCCAAAATTCCTTACTTGTCTAAACATTCCGGGATAATGCATGCGTGCGGGCATGATGGACATATGAGTATTCTTATGGGAACGGCAATGGTTGCCCAGGCATTCCGGGAACATCTCCCAAGCACCATTCGGTTTATTTTCCAACCAGGAGAAGAGGTGGCCTGTATGGGGGCGGAGCTGGTGGAGAAAGGCGTATGTGATGGATTGTCTGCTGTGTATGGATTCCATAATTGGCCGGGGTTGACTTTAGGAGCTGTATCTTCAAAAAGTGGAATACTTTTCGCTGCAGCAGACTCTTTTAAAGTAGTTTTTAAGGGGAAAGGAACCCATGGGGCAACCCCGGAGAAAGGACTCAACCCACTGCTGCCTGCAGCAGATACGGTACTTCGGCTGCAGAGCCTGCATGAAAGATATAAGGAAGAATCAGGTGCCGTAATTTCAGTTTGCGCCGTTCAGGGTGGAATGAATTCCAATGTGATCCCCTCTGAAGCAGTAGTTCAGGGAACTACCCGTTATATCGATACAATTACCGGTGATGCAATTGAGGCATCAATACGGGAAGAGCTGCGTAAATCGGCAGAGACCTGTAATGTTGAATACTCATTGGAGTATGACAGGAAGTACCATATTCCGGTGATCAATGATCCTGATCAGACAAAAGTGCTTCATCAGGCAGTGAGAAAGGTACTTGGGGACGGAGCATATATACCGGCTAAAACCCATACTATGGGAGCTGAGGATTTTGCTTTTTATCTGGACAGAGTACCCGGGTGTATGTTCTGGCTTGGGACAGGGGAAGATTGTGCCCCAATTCATTCAAGTACGTTCAATTTTAATGATGATTCAATTATGAATGGGATTCTTGTTCTCTGTTCTCTGATGTTTGGAGATAAACTCGAATAATCTCCCCGGGATTAAGCTATAAAGTATCTTTATCATCTAAGTTAGAAGTCTTTGATTTGATTATTTTATAATTAAATCGAAAACTTCAAAAATCAAAAAAACTATGTTACATTTTCAGAAGTCTTTGATTTGATTATTTTATAATTAAATCAAAAACTTCAAAAATCAAAAAAACAAAGTTAAAACTAAAAGAAGTTTTAGATTAGATTTATTTAATCTAAAACTTCAAAGATCAAAAAAACAAAGTTTTTTTGATCAGCCTTCCGTTAATTCCTCATCAAAAGGAGGGCATCTGGTTAGAACTTCCCGGAATGCGGTATTGTCTATGCGTAAAAGTCCCGGATCCTCAGAAAGGATTAAATCTGCAGTTTCCCGCGCCTGGGTAAGGAGTTCATGATCAAGAACCAGATCTGCCGCAACCAGTCTGAGAAAACCTGATTGCCGGGTTCCTGCAATCTCCCCAGGTCCCCTGATGCTCAAATCTTTCTCAGCAATAACAAACCCGTCGTTTGACTCTTTCATAACCATCAATCGCTCTCTGCCTTCGGGACTCAATTCATCAGAGTAGACCAGAAAGGCATATGACTGTGCAGTGCCGCGCCCAACACGGCCACGCAGCTGGTGCAGAGCAGACAGACCAAAACGTTCTGCATGCTCAATTATCATACAGGCGGCATTTGGTACATCGACACCAACTTCAACAACACTGGTTGCGACAAGATAGGTCAGTTCGCCTTTCCGGAATCTTTCCATAATTCCCAGTTTTTCATCTTCGGGTATTCGGGAGTGAATTAACCCGGCAGGAATACCGGGGTAAACAGTTTTTGTAAGGTTTTCATACATTGTTTCAGCATCGCGAAGATCAGAATTGCCGGTATCATCAATACGAGGATAGACAAAATAAGCCTGATGTCCCCGTTCAAATTCAACATTTACTGCGGCATACACGCGTTCCCGACTCTTTTCTGCAGCCAGATAGGTTTTAACCGGAAGCCTTCCCGGCGGCATAGTATGGATTGAGGATACATCAAGATCACCAAAAACGGTAAGTGCGAGGGTCCTTGGGATAGGAGTTGCTGTCATAAGCAGAAGGTCCGGCATATCCCCTTTGTTGAGCAGAGCTATTCTTTGCAGAACTCCAAATCGGTGCTGTTCATCCACAATGACATAACGTAGTCTCTTAAAAACTACATCTTTGGAAAACAGGGCATGTGTACCTATAATAAGATCAATATCCCCCTCTACCAGAGCTTTCAGGATATGTTTTCGTCGTGACTGGGGGACTGACCCGGTAAGGTAGGCTAATCGTATCCCTAATGATTCAAGGAAACGTGCAGCATTCTCGGCATGCTGTCTGGCAAGAAGTTCGGTTGGGGCCATAAAGGCAGCCTGTCCACGAATCTTTTGATCAATCACTTCCAACGCAGAGATGAAAGCGATAAGCGTTTTACCTGATCCAACCTCACCCTGAATAAGTCGGGCCATAGGACGACTGCTTATAAGATCGGCTTTTATCTCCTTCAGAACTTTATTCTGATCCGCAGTCAGAGTGAAAGGGAGACTCTTAATCAATTTTTGGGTGAGATGACTTGTTCCTGATGTTGATGCCCTGTTTTTTTGCGGGATTGATGTCTGCCTTCTAAGAGCTCGTCGACGTACGATAAGCTGCAGAAAGAGAAGTTCCTCATACGCCAGTGTTTTTCTGGCCAGCTCCCGATCTTCAGTGCTCTTTGGGAAATGAATACTCTGCAACGCCTCATACTTAGTCATCAGACCCATTGTTTGTCTTATGGATTCCGGCAGTTCATCCTGAATATGCTTTGCTGATGTATTCATCAAACCAGTAATATCTCTTCGTAAGGTATTCTGGGTAAGGCGCCCCGAAAGGGGGTATATGGGGAGAATTGAACCAAAGGATTTGGGTTCCTGATCGGGAATATATGGTTCAACTTCAAACGAGCTGCTTTGCAGTTTACTATACTTAACAGAAAAATTTCCATAGAGATAAAATTTTCTGTCTATCTGAAGAAGATCCTGCAGGAAATTTCTGCCGAAGCAGACAAGAGCAGCAGGACCGCTCTCATCGGTAATAATAACTTTTAGCGTTCTGTTTCTGCCTCTGCCTATATACGTGTGAGATATAACCTCAACAACGGTATTTACGGGTGTTCCATTATATCCATCACTCAGAGGGACTTTAATTCTTCTATCCTCATAGGCTCTTGGCAAATGAAGAAGGAGATCACACCAATTCTTAATTCCTAATGCGGTATATGCGGCAAAAGTAGATTTGCCAACACCTTTCAGCTCACTGACCGGCTGTCGTAGTTCCCGCAGGTACATACCGAGGGTTTTCCTGTTAGAAGGGTAACTGGGCCAGAGTATTTGACAGCCAGGATATAACTCCGCTGAAAACAATCTGGAGAGCAACAAAGGTAAAAACTGAGGAAATCAGCAGGGTCCTTGCCGGAACCTCTTTTCCTTTGAATAGCAAGTTGTGTATTCTGTTCTGCATCCCGGAGAGCAGGTTGTCCAAAATAGCGATATATTGGATGGAATTTGCTGTTCTTCGATATTCAAGTAACAGTCGGATTGCAAAAAGTATGATAAACAAAATGATAAAGAATGACAGAACGGATCCCGCAGCCTTTACGATCAATGCAAGAATAATTCCGAGTGTTATTTCCCCCTGAGACCCTATAATGGAGAAAATATTATTTAAAATACTTAAAAATATCATAGCCAGAATAGGAGAAAAATCAAATACACCGCGCTGCAGGCCCGGAACTCTGCGGAACAGATTTAAATAGGGATCGGTAATCTTTGTTATGAAGGTATGTACCTTACCAAAACGGGATGCGCCGATTCCACCCCAGGAGAGAAAAATTCTGATTACAATAATACATGAGTAGAGTGAAAGCAACATGCTGAGAAAGTTTGCTACCGGTTGCATAGAATGCTCCTTGGCTGAAACTATAGATACCTACAGTTTCTCTATAAAGTTTCGATTATGAATACCAGACATCCCTGACCAATGGGCTGTCCTTTATAATATCAATAAACTTTTCGGAAAATGCAACCCGAAGTTGGTCAGAAACCTGAATTATTGTCTCATGACCAGAATCTTCATCATGAATATGAATAAATACCGAGCAGGAACCCGGGGTGTCGAGCAACATATCCCTGATTTGATTTAGATTATCACTTATTGCCAGTTGTTTTGCAATACGGATATTGATCCTTGAAATTCCCTGAGCACTTAATTTTTCCGGAGAAACTATCGTATCAACAAGAAATTTAGGATCTTCGGGTTTTGTGAGATCAATTTTTCCGGTAAACCCGAGGATTTTATCTTTATCAACAAGTTGTCGGTATTCCGCCCAAACTTTTGGGAAGATGACAAGTTCAATTGATCCTAAAAAATCCTCTATAGTAACAAAGGCCATGGGATCCCCTTTGCGGGTAACAATACTTCGTTTGTTTGTTACAATTCCCATGAGATTACTTATACGGTTATTTGTTAATCGGTCCGGTCGGGACAGGTCGATTCGTACGCAGCGTTTCCATATTTCACGGAATTCATCCAGAGGATGGCCGGAAAAGTAGAATCCAAGCAGTTCCCGTTCAAACTCAAGTCTTTCTGAACTTGAAATTTCATCAACCTGCTGCATCTCAAAATTCCCCAGAGATTCCTCCTCTTGAGTGTCAAAAAGAGATGTTTGCCCGAACTGCGCGGCCTCTTTACCTCTGGAAACATAATCAGTAACACTTTCCAGATTCAGGAGGAGTGTTGCCCGGTTGTCTCCCAGAGAATCAAAGGCACCTGCCTTAATCAAGGACTCAAGTGTTTTGCGGTTTGTCTGCTTTACATCAATTCTGTTAAGGAATTCCATGAATGTGGTGAAAGGACCATTCGCCTCGCGTTCACTAATAATATGTTCGACCGCACCGGAGCCGACATTTTTAACGCCGATAAGCCCATACACAATTTTATTGTCCACTGCATTAAAGACCCCGTCTGAGAGGTTTATGTTTGGCGGAAGTATCTCAAGACCCATTGCGGTAACTTCATTTATATAATGGGTAAGTTTTTCAGTATTGTTAATTTCATTAGTGAGAGTCGCCGCCATAAATTCCACTGAATAATTAGCTTTCAGGTATGCGGTCTGGTAGGCTATAACGGAGTAGGCTGCAGCATGTGATTTATTAAAACCATAACCGGCAAAGGGTTCGAGCATTTCAAAGATTTCGAGGGCAAAGTTTTGGCTGTATCCCTTTATCAGAGCCCCTTCAATAAACTCAACCTTCAGTTTCTCCATCTCTTTGAGTTTTTTCTTTCCCATGGCCCGTCGCATAATATCTGCTTTACCCAGTGAAAATCCACCGATAATCTGACCGACTTTCATAACCTGTTCCTGATAGACAATAACGCCGTACGTTGGCTTAAGGGTCTCCTCCAGATCAGGGTGGGGGTATTTTATGGTGATTTTTCCATTTTTACTGTCTACAAATTGGGGGATGTTTGCCATAGGCCCCGGTCTGTAGAGTGCATTCAGGGCTATCAGGTCCTCTATCGAGTTTGGTTTGGCATTTTTGAGGATCCCCTGCATACCTGAACTTTCAAACTGAAATATACTTGAACTTTTTCCCTCACACAGAAGGTTGAACGTAGCGGGATCATCTTCCGGGATTGTATTGATGTCTAAATCGGTACCACGCTTTTTAATAAGTTCTACACTGTTTTTTATCTGTGTGAGTGTTTTTAATCCGAGAAAGTCCATTTTTACCAGACCGCAATCTTCCAGCAGTTCCATGGTGTACTGTGTGGAAATCGCTCCTGTTTTAGGTTCGCGGTAGAGGGGGACGTAGTCTGTCAGTTTGTCGTGCCCAATAACTATTCCGGCCGCATGTGTTGAGCAGTGTCTGTTAAGTCCCTCAAGCCGACGGCTGACATCAAATAACTCAGTATATATTCCCCCTTTTTTTTCCAGTTCAACAAGCTGCGTCTCTTGCTTAAATGCTTTTTCAAGGGTCATTTTGGGGTCATTCGGTATCATTTTCGATATAAGATCAGATTCAGCAAATGGAATATCCAGAACTCTTGCTACATCTTTCACTACTGCTTTTGCTTTAAGTGTTCCAAAGGTTATGATTTGCCCGACCCGGTCTTTTCCATATTTTTCGGTAACGTAGTCGATGACCTCCTGTCGACGGACAAAACAGAAATCAATATCAAAGTCAGGCATGCTTACTCTGTCCGGATTCAGGAAACGCTCAAAAAGCAGATCATATTTCAGAGGATCAATATCGGTAATAGTGAGGCCGTAGGCTACAATCGATCCTGCTCCTGATCCACGACCTGGTCCTACCGGAATATCATGCTGTTTTGCCCAGTGTATAAAATCCCATACTATGAGGAAGTATCCGGTAAATCCCATATCAATGATAACATCCAGCTCAAAATTCGCTCTGGTTCTGATCTCCTCAGTAATTTCAGGGTATCTTGTCTTGAGACCCTCCGTTGCCAGGTGCCTGAGGTAGTCATCAGGTGAATCAAAATCATTTGGAATATTGTATTTCGGGAGGAGGGGGCCGGGCAGTTCAATCTTAATATTGCACATCTCTGCAATTAGTAGAGTATTTGTTATAGCTTCCGGGGCATAGGGGAAAAGCTCTGCCATATCGTCACCGCTTTTCATATAAAACTGATCGGTTTTAAACTGCATACGCCCGGGGTCGTTTTTCTTTCTGTTCGTGCCGATGCAGATAAGTATATCCTGCGCATTGGCATCTTCCTGCTCAAGGTAGTGAATGTCGTTGGTTGCTGCCATGGGGATGCCTGTTTCTCTTGAGAGTTTAAGCAGTTGCGGATTTACTGTTTTCTGTTCCTGAATTCCGTGGTCCTGCAGTTCCAGAAAATAGTTTCCTTCACCAAACAGATTTTGATAGAAGTATGCCCGTTCTCTTGCTTTCTCATAATTATTGGTTAGCAGCAGATGTGGAATTTCTCCACCCAGACAGGCTGATAGGCCTATAAGATTGGCGCTGTATTGCTCCAGAACTTCAAAATCTATTCTGGGTTTATAATAGAAACCTTCAGTGTAGGCAATTGAGCTAAGCACAAGAAGGTTTTTGTATCCTTCATAGTTTTTAGCCAGTAGTATGAGGTGATGATACCGGTTGCCTGACTCACTGCCGTTTTTAATATTACGTGATGTGGGAGCCACATAGAATTCACACCCAACTATGGGGTTTATCTCGTGTTTAATGCATTCCTGGTAGAATTTCAGCGCTCCAAACATATTCCCGTGGTCAGTAATTGCAAGATGCTTCATCCCCATCTCTTTAGCTTTTTTTACCATTTTTGGAATGGATGCGGCTCCATCGAGAAGAGAGTAATCGGTATGATTATGTAAGTGAACAAAGTCTGTCATGCTATCCTCATAGTCTGGATTATTTTAGAAAAAAATATGCAGCCGGAAGTTTGTAACTGTGATTGAGTTGCCGGAATGCAGCTGCTTAAACTATACCCTGTTAGAGAAGTGCTGTAAATACGGTTAGCGAATATCCCGATTCATGAAAGATTTTGATATTAGCTGTTTATATCAACATTTCTTACAAAAATGGTACAAGTGGAGGGTTTATGAATTTTCGATGCATGAAAAAAATACCAATAAAAATTGATTTATCAATCTATTATTACGATATTTACTTAAAAGTGGGATCTAATAAAATTTTAAGATCCAACATTTAATTCAGAAGTTTATAATTCGATTCCTATATATTTGTAAACTTCATACCTCTGTTTTTGTAAAGAAGTTTGAATAGCACCCATTGTGGTGTACTATGTAAACTGTATATACAGAGTGCTTTTATGATAATTGGAACAAATTATTTTAAATTTGTTCTCTTTGGAGGGCGGTAATGAAAGAGTATAATATCGATCAGGATTCAGCAGAAACTAAAGAGTGGCTGGAATCGCTGGAGGGAGTTATTAAGCATGAGGGAAATGAAAAAGCTGATTTTCTCCTTCGGGAACTGACCGAAAGTGCAAGAAGACAGGGTGTGA
The DNA here is from genome assembly GCA_013202335.1 of Bacteroidota bacterium. The sequence goes on along the minus strand of JABMQR010000011.1, from coordinate 17,652 downwards.
ACACCTCTCCGGGAGTTCTCTCTCCATATACCAATACCATACTGCCCGGGAATTCAGAGAAGATGCCCCCGGACGATTCGTATACCGCAATGAAAGTTGCTGCTTATGTGCGTTGGAATGCTATGGCTATGGTTGCAAAGGCAAATAAAGAGGGTCGAAATCTTGGCGGTCATATTGCAAGTTTTGCTTCATCTGCAGTTCTGTACGAAGTTGGGTTTAACTGGTTTTTTCGTGGCCCTGATTCGGAATTTGGACAGGATCTTATTTTTTTCCAGGGTCATTCAGCCCCGGGGATTTATGCCCGTGCATTTGTCGAAGGCAGACTTACTGAGGAGCAGCTGGAGAATTTTCGAAGAGAAACTGAGGGGAAAGGACTTCCTTCATACCCCCATCCCTGGCTGATGCCTGATTTCTGGCAGTTTCCTACCGTTTCCATGGGACTTGGTCCCTTAATGGGGGTATATCAGGCACGTTTTATGAAATATATGGACGCCAGAGAACTCTCAAAAGCAGGGGATCGGAAAGTTTGGGTATTTATGGGTGACGGTGAATCTGATGAACCTGAATCTCAGGCAGCTCTTGCTCTTGCTGCCAGAGAAAAACTGGATAATCTTATTTATGTCGTAAACTGTAACTTGCAGAGACTGGATGGACCGGTTCGTGGTAATGGGAAAATCATCCAGGAACTCGAGGGTAATTTCCGTGGTGCCGGATGGAATGTTATAAAAATCATTTGGGGAACCGAATGGGATGAGATCCTGACCCGGGATACCGAGGGGCTGCTGCTTGGCAAACTGTCAGCTATGGTAGACGGGGAATTTCAGACAATCCGGACCCGTGGTCCGGAATACTTGAGAAAAACTATATTTGGAGATGATGAGCGTCTCCTGAAACTGGTTGAAGACAAAACAGACAAGGAACTCTGGCAGATGTCCAGGGGTGGGCACGACCCGAGAAAAGTCTATGCTGCTTTTGCTGAGGCCAGAAATCATACGGGAAAACCTACTGTTATATTAGTTAAAACCGTTAAAGGGTTTGGTATGGGGAAAGAGGGTGAGGCCGCCATGGGTGCTCACAATCAAAAAAAGATGAATCTGGAAGGGTTAAAAGAGTTTCGGGATCAGTTTCATGTTCCCCTTGAAGATGATCAGTTGGAGTCTTTGCCGTTTATACGGCCGCCTGAGGGAAGTGATGAGGCTGAATTCCTTATACGAATTCGAAAGAGACTGGGAGGGCCGGTTCCCGTACGGACAGCAGTTAATGAAAACCTCAAAATACCTGACTTGTCACTATTCAAAGGATTGTTGGGATCTTCAGGTGACCGGGAAATGTCTACCACAATGGCCTTTGTCAGGATGCTGGGTATGTTGGCAAAAGATAAGGATATTGGAAAACGAATAGTACCGATTGTACCTGATGAAGCAAGAACCTTCGGCATGGAGGGTTTGTTCCGTCAGCTGGGAATTTATGCACCTACCGGGCAGCTCTATGAACCTGCAGATTCTGACTCATTAATGTGGTACAGGGAGGATGCAGAAGGGCAAATTCTTGAAGAAGGAATTAATGAAGCCGGAGCGTTTTCCTCGTGGATTTCTGCTGGTACAGCATATGCAAACTATGGCATGGCGATGATTCCCTTTTACACCTATTACTCTATATTCGGTTTTCAGCGAATCGGAGATCTTGCATGGGCAGCGGGTGACAGCCGAACACGCGGATTCCTCATGGGTGCAACAGCCGGAAGAACAACACTAAACGGTGAGGGGCTGCAGCATCAGGATGGACATGGTCTGCTGGCAGCAGCAACACTTCCAACATGCAGAGCGTATGATCCTACATTTTCCTACGAGCTTGCAGTCATTATTCATGACGGCATGCAGAAAATGTATGCCGACGGTGAGGATGTCTTTTATTATATAACCTTGATGAATGAAAATTATAAACAGCCGGCAATGCCGGAGGGGGCACAGGAGGGAATTGTAAAAGGCATATACCCGTTCAGAAAAGCAGGTAGCGGAGCAAAACGGGTACAGCTTCTTGGCAGCGGGACAATTTTTCGGGAAGTGATTGCAGCGGCGGATATTTTAATGGAAGATTATGGGGTTGAGGCTGATATCTGGGGAGTTCCAGGTATCAACCAGCTTGCCCGTGACGGGTATGAAGCTGACCGCTGGAATTTGATGAACCCGGGAGAGCCAAAAAAAATATCCTATGTTTCCCAGGTTATGAAAGATGCATCGGGACCTGGGGTAATTAGTACAGATTATATGCGGGCATATCCTGAGCAGATACGCCGTTTTATACCCGGTAATGTGACTATTCTGGGAACTGATGGGTATGGACGAAGTGACTCCAGAGAAAATCTGCGTGATTTTTTTGAGGTAGACAGACGGTATATTGTTCTGGCAGCTCTGAATGGTTTAGCGGCTGAGGGAAGTGTTGATGTGAGTACCGCTAAAGAGGCAGTCAGGAAATTTAATATACAACCCGGGCGGCCTGCACCATGGACTGTGTGACGGAGGTTATGTGATGGCAATTAAAGAGATACTTGTTCCGGATATTGGGGATTATTCTGATGTCAGCATAATTGATGTTTTTGTCACCGCCGGTGATGTTATCGCAGAGGAAGATTCCCTGATTTCTCTGGAAAGCGAAAAAGCGGTTATGGATATTCCCTCTCCATTCAGCGGTACTATAACAGAAGTTCTGGTTAAACAGGACGGTACCGTATCAAAAGGAGACCTCCTGGCTTATATTGAGACAGGTGAGGAAGAGGCGGCAGCAGAAACAGAGGTGTCCGACACTGCAAGTACGCTGGAAACTGAAACAGTTCACGTTCACGTTCAAGTTCCCTCAATACCGTCCAGGCAGTCTGTTGATCGCGAAACTCCCGAAAAAGTTTCAGCACCAGCCCCGCTAAAAGCAGAGGTTTCTGCTCCCAAAGAGCAGATCCCCCAAAATATTCCGGTTGGGGAATATCATGCATCACCATCCGTGCGTCAATATGCAAGGGAGTTGGGGGTTAGTCTGGGTTTTGTTGTTGGATCAGGACCAAAGGGGCGAATTACCCGGAAAGATATTCAGGGATTTGTTCATAAAACTGTAGCAAATTATTCAGTAAAAAATGCCGGTGCACCGGGAACTACGGGAATTCCTGGAATTCCGATAGAGGATTTTTCCCAATATGGAGAGATTGAGACAGTAAAACCGGGACGAATTCAGCGCATCTCAGGCCCAAGGCTTCATGCAAGCTGGTTGAATATCCCGCTTGTTACGCATTTTGATGAAGCAGATATTACTGATTTGGAACTATTTAGAAAACGTTTAAACAGCTTCTCTCACAATGAGGGTGTCCGTTTCAGTATACTCCCATTTGTGGTAAAGGCAGTGGTGCAGACCCTGAAAAAATTTCCTCATGTGAATGCATCTATTAATACTGAACAGCAAATGATAATCAAAAAGAAGTACTATAATATAGGAATAGCGATTGATACACCGGACGGCCTGGTTGTTCCTGTTATTAAAAACGCTGATACCAAAACCCTGGGTGAAATTGGACGTGAACTGGCTGAAATAAGTGAGCGGGCCAGGATGGGAAAGCTTAAACCGGATGATTACAGCGGCGGGAGTTTCAGTATATCCAGTTTAGGAGGAATTGGCGGTACCGGATTTACTCCGATTGTTAATGCACCTCAGGCAGCAATTTTAGGGATTTCCCGATCTTCTGTTAAACCAGTCTGGAATGGTGCGGCAGAATTTATTCCCAGAACCATACTTCCTTTTTCACTGTCGTATGATCATCGGATTATTGATGGTGCAGAAGGAGCAAGATTTTGTCGTGCCCTTGCCGATATAATTGAAAAATATCCGGTTATCGTAGTAGAGTAGGGTCTGTAAATTCGCATTTAATACTCAATAAAAGGATATATGATGTCAGAAATCAAAGAAATATCAACTGATTTTGCGGTACTTGGAGGTGGCCCCGGTGGTTATACAGCTGCATTCAGAGCTGCTGATCTGGGACTGTCCGTGGTTTTAATAGAGAAAGAGGAGAAACTGGGCGGAGTATGCCTGAATGTTGGTTGTATTCCTTCAAAAACGCTTCTCCATGCAGCAGAAGTTCTTCGTGAAGCAGCCTCTGCTGAATCTTTCGGGATATCTTTTGCTGCTCCGAATATAGATTTGGATACACTTCGTATGCATAAAGAGGGTGTGGTAAATACTTTAACAACAGGTCTCGCAAAACTGGCCAAAGCCAGAAAAATAACGGTGATGTATGGTACCGGCAGCTTTACTGATGCTCACACTATTTCCGTAACTTTCGGTGAAGATGAGATTACCAATATAATTTTTTCTCATGCGGTAATTGCTACAGGATCCAGTACTGTTCGGATTCCCGGTCTTGATTACACGGATAAGAGGATTTGGGATTCAACTGATGCTCTTTCTCTTAAAAATATTCCGGAAAGGTTACTGGTTATAGGGGGCGGTATTATTGGTTTGGAAATGGCAGCGGTGTATCATGAACTGGGTTCAGCGGTAACCATTGTGGAAATGATGGATCAATTAATCCCGCTTGCAGATGCTGATGTGGTCAGACCTCTCATGCAGGTCCTGAGGAAAAGATATAAGGGGATTTTTATTGAGACCAGGGTTAAATCTGTAGATCAGTCCGGTTCTGTTTTGAAGGTTTTTTTGCAGGGGAAAAAAGCTCCGGAAGTAGTTGAGGCTGATGTGGTACTTGTATCTGTCGGCAGACGTCCAAATACCCAGGGATTAGGAGCTGAAGATATAGGTATTAAGATAGATAATAAAGGTTTTTTTGCAACAGATGAGACAAAACGAACATCCGTTGAACATATTTTTGCCATAGGAGATGCGGTCGGAAATCCTATGCTGGCGCATAAAGCTGTTCATGAGGGAAAAGTTGCCGCTGAGTCAGCAGCAGGGCTCCCTTCAGCTTTTACTCCCCTTACTATCCCTTCAGTTGCATATACAGACCCTGAGGTTGCCTGGATGGGGCTAACGGAAAAAGAGGCTGCTGCAGAGAATATTGCCTATGAGAAAGGGATTTTTCCCTGGAGTGCCAGTGGGAGAGCCTTGAGTTCCGGAGGTGGAGGTGGTCGCGGAATCAGTAAAGCGTTATTTGATCCTGAAACAGGAAGGCTGATTGGTGCCGGAATAACCGGAAGGAATGCCGGGGAGCTAATCGCGGAAGCGGTACTTGCCCTGGAGATGGGAGCAGATGCAGAGGATATTAGTCGTACGATCCATGCTCACCCAACCCTTGCTGAAACTTTTGCAGGGGCTGCTGAAATGTACCTTGGATCTATTACTGATTTACTTCCTCCAAAGAGACAGAAATAACCGGTCTGCGATAATAATGATATGCTGATTCTGTCTTGAATCCAAGTGAAGTGTAGAGAGAAAGAGCTGCTTGATTGCGGCTGTTTACTTCCAGCCCGGCGGATTTCTTGTAATTCGAATGGATATAATGAGCCAGTTCGTAAAGAGCCAGCTTTCCGAGCCCTTTTCCACGACATTCAGGGAGAACCCCAAAACCAAATATAAAGGCGGTATCTTCGGGCTTGGTATATGCTATACAACCCATACCGACAACTGAGTTGTCATGGAGAAATGCGTAGCAGTGTCTGTCCTCGGATTGGAAGGTGTTCTCAAGCATCATACGGGCATTTGCAGCTGATCCATTAAATATTTTTACATTCAGGTCAATAAATTCATCAACACTTTTTTTAAATGCCCTTTTTAATGTGATACCAGTTTTTTGATAGGCAATGCCCGTATCCAGTTTCATACTGTACTCAGTAAAATCGTATGGAATTTCCGCCTTTTTCAGCATGAGCAGTCCGCTTTCTGATTGGTCATTGCAGACGAAAAGAAGTGATGGAATATTAAATGCTGATAATTCCTCTTCCGCTTTTGAAAGCAGTTTTTTAAAGATCCCTTTTTTTCGGTATGAGGGGTGAACAAAACCTGATATCTCCGCCTCTTCCGGGGTGGGGATGAAAAGTGCTGCAGCACCAACAAGCTCTTTACCTGATCGTGCCGTATGAAAGAGTTTGACGGAAGGTTCACAGGTATATGCGGCGTTAACAGAAATATCTATTGATTCGTGGGTTTTGTCATGCTCAGAACATATCCGGATAAGCTTGTTGACAGCAGTCATTTCAGCAGCAGTAAGAGTCTGCTGTGAATGGTAGGTTATCTTTTTCAATCAGTACCTCATTATTAACCGGGAAAGATCGGGTTTGATACTACGGCATCCTCTTTCACTCTCTCCTGGTCATCGTCCCGAAGATCTATTCCTTCCTGAACAATTGAGAGGGCCATTTTGTAGAGTTTTTCCTCACCGGGAGAAACAGCAGCAGTAACCGGCTGACTGAGTGTCCAGCGCAGTGCCCTCGCAGCCTGTTCTCTATCGGTAATTGGTTCATACCAGCATTTAGGGTAGGATGTTTCAGGATATGCAGGACTTCTTTGCTGTTTTGCAAGTGCCTTTAAGGCAAGTCTGGCAGTATTGGTCTCAATAGCTTTCTGCATTATTTTCGGCCCATAACCACCTTTATACCAACAGGCGTAATTTACTGCGAACATGACTGAGTCAAAGTCGTACCGCTCCATGGCAGTAAGAGCAGCTTCAGTAGAGTGAGCGGAAAAACCTAAGTAACGTATTTTCCCTTCACGTTTCTTCTCAATCAGCATATCCATTACACCACCCTTCATGAATACCTGATCCATATCGGTATTCATATCGGTAATTCCATGAAGCTGGTATAGGTCAAAATAATCGGTTTCAAGCCTTTCCAGAGAGAGGTTGAACTCAAACTCAGCCTCTTTGGGTGTTCTCATGCCTGTTTTACAAGCGAGAAAACAATCTTGTCTATAGGGTTGCAGTGCCGGTCCCAATTTGATTTCCGCATCTCCCCGGACGCCGAATACATCACCATATGAGGGGGCTGTGTCAAAATAATTTATACCGGACTCTACGGCTTCAGCGACCAGTCTGTTTGCGGGTTTTTGTTCATTCAGTACCAGAACTATTGATCCAAATCCCAGAACAGAGAGCCTGTCCCCGCTGTTACCAAATGGGCGTTTTACGATATATCCTTTTTCAGAAGATAATGTACCTGTATTCATTTCGGGATGCCTCCATTAGATAAAGCTTCAGTATAGAAAAAATATATTATATCAGATATTCTGTGTTTATAAAGGCTAAATTCGGTTTGTGTTTTTTTGGAATCAGGGGGGGGGCGATGATTACAACGGCGATGTTTACAGCAGCAATGTGCTATAGAGCAAAGAAAGAAAATTTCTCTGAGATGTGCAGAATCTGGCAGGATGAAGTGTTTTTGTCAGCACCGAAAATTCCGGGATTGATCTCTATGCAGTTATTAACTGAGAAGGTGAAACCTGATCAGACCATGGGATCACAATCCCTGCAGCAGGCGTTTGCAGTGGGAATTTGGGACTCCCTGCATGATGCTGAAAATTACATGAAAACCGGAGTTTTTAAAAGATTATTAGAACGTTTGGATGGGGTGATGGAAACTCTACCGGAAAGCAAGCCCTGGGATGCAGCTTGCTATTATTCTCGAGAATTGCATTTTGCAAAAAAAGATTAGCGTTCTTATGCTTTTCCCTCCACCTTTTTACGCAGAAATACCAAATACATAATTATTGAGGAAAGAATCAGGAAAATCAGAGCGGGAACGGGTGACTCACTTTGAGCAGTAAAGGCTGAAGGTGTCGGCATAACCGATCCCTCATAATTTACCAAAATACTGGAAAATAGATTATTTCCCACATGGATACCGATAGCCAGCTCATACCCGCCATCTTTTATTGAGAAATACATTAAAATGAAACCGAAGAGAAAGTAAAAAAGATAGATCGCCCAGGAATTACTGTAGAGAGTGATCTCAGGGTTAAAGAGGTGTACTGACATGAACAGCACTCCTGAAATAATGGCGGCAGGCAGCTTTCGGGCTGTATAAATACCCACCCATCTTCCCAGAAATGTCCGAAAAAGAAGCTCCTCAGAGGCTGCCTGTATCGATACCATGATGATGGCTGCGGGCAAAAACAGCAGCAGTGAAGGTATATTCAGGGTTAAGGATAGTTGCCCGGGAGAGAAAAGAGACTCTAAAACAGCAAAAAGGGAGAGCAGCAGTATCCACATGCAGCAGGCAAGAACGCCCCTTCTAACTCTTAAACGGGGATTATCGGTAATGAAATTTTTTGTAGGAATTTGAAGGATAAACTTAACAGCTGCAAGGGTGCCGGATAATAGAGCCAGGAATCCAATATTTACTATAAAATAGATACGTAATGAGTAGGAAAACCCCTCTGCACCCGGCTTCATGATTGGTTCGGTAAGGAGTAATTTTGAGAGAATTCCTGATAACAAATTGCCTGCTCCATACCAGAACAGGAGAATGCAAACCAGAGCTACTGAAAAATAGAGGGTTTTTGATTGTCTCATAACTGAATTATGTTGAAAGATTGTGAAAAAGTACAGAGTCGGCTACAATATCCCTATGAAGATCCGGAGGCTGAAAAAAAGAATCAGACAACTTGAGAAGGAACTCGGATTAGTGCTGGAAAGCGCAAGCGCCAATGAAGAGTTGATACTCGCCTGCAGGCAAAACCTCATCTCCTTATATGAACAGGCCGGCAGGTTTGATTCTGCAAATGCATTACGTCTGGAAACAGCAGCTGCCCTCATGGAGTCAGGAAATACACAAAAAGCTATTACTGAATATCATCATGTTCTGGCCAAATCAAGAAGTACGGCTAATTATACACAAACAGCAGAAACTCTCAGCGCAATAGGTGCCTATTTTCAGTTAATAGGAAACTATGAATCTGCTCTCCGGTTTTTTACAGGAGCTTTGAATGCGGCTGGAAAGAGCGGGAGTAATAAGCAATTATTCAAGCCGTTAACTGATTTGGGAAATATCTATACTGTTTTGGAAGATGAGGATAAAAGCCTTGCCTGTTATGAACTCGCTGTTGAAAAAGCAGGACAGGGGAGTTCTGATTTACCTGTTAGTTATGTGTATACTCTTATTGGATCTCAGTATCAAAAGAGAAATCAGATACATTGTGCATATGAGTGGTTCGAAAAAGCTGTCAGGTTTGCAAAGATTTCAATGGATGCAGAAAATGAGGAGGCCCGGCAGAATTATGCAACTGCACAGTACCAGCTGGCATGTCTTGATTTTACTCTCGGTCATGGGGCACAGGCCGAAACCAGATTAGGCGGACTGCTGCAGTTTTGCAGTCAGTATGAACTCCCTGTCAGTGAGGCCCTGGCTACTATTCAGATAGTCCGGGTGCGTCTAAAATCAGGCAGTGCATCAGGTTCGCTGCCGTTATTACAGGAGCAGGTAGATAAAATCCGAAGGAAACCGGATTTATACCCTCCCGAATGTTTTATGGTATTCAAATTAATCGGTGATCACTGTAAATATTTTCTGAAAGACAATACTTCAGCAGAAAGATTTTACGCCTTATATATGAAAATGGCAGGGGGAACATGGAAAACATATTTAACAGAATAGTCAGGGAGCTTCCTGATAATCAGGTAGTTTTCGTTTTCCCAACAGAGGTGACCGCAAATTCCTGGATGCGCCGTATACTGCGGGATTCAAATCCAGCTGCGGTAAGAACTGACAGGTTTATATCCTGGGATACCTTTTTACGTCTGGTTAGTGAGAACCCGGATACACTCCAGCCGGCAGGTGCGGCGTCGAGGCGTCTTTTTGCTGTTGAGTTTCTTCTGGGAAATGCTTCAAAGCCTGTACTGCAGTCAATTGTGCCGCTAAAGTATGCGAAAAATTATCAAACTTTTATCTCCTCTGTGGCAAAGATGCTGCCGGATCTGTTGGTATATAAGTACCGGAAAGAGCATTTGCAGAACTCATCAATCCCGGAGGAAATCCCCAAAACGATAACTGCAGATCTGGATACTTTGGAATCTGCATATTCAAAATTCCTGTCTGATTCAAAAATGTTTGAACCTGTCGAAATTTCGACAGTGATTCTTTCCTCACAGAACTCTGAAAATATAGTTGATGATTTTGGGAAACGGTATAGTATTTTTTTCCCTGAAGTAATAACAGAACTCTCCTGTATCGAAGATTTTGGTAAGAGCTCGCTGACAGGGAGAGGTGAACCAGTTGTCTCTGTGAGCCATGATGGTTCTGATTTGCCGAAGCTCCAAGTGTATGAGCATGCAGGACATGAGTTGTCAGCATTGTTGGGGAAAATTGAGAAACTGCTTCGGGATGGAGTTGATCCATCTGATATTGCAGTAACGGCTGGTTCCTATGGAAAATGGATGACAGAGCTAAAAGGTGCGGCTGACCTTAGGGGTATCCCTTTGAGATTTCGTAAAGGGCAGGCTGTATCCGGATTCCCGGTAACACGGATTTTTAGGGATATGCTTGATGCAGCCCAACAAAATTTTTCTCTGGAGTCTATGAAAAAACTTCTGCTTAATCGGAGCTATCCCTGGCAGGATCGGGAAATAGGAATGACTCTGGTAAAGCTGGGAATTGAATACTCTTGTGCCGGAAATTATCGTTCCGGGCGAACCTATAAAGATGTGTGGGAAGAAAAACTAAAGAAATTCGGAAATATGGAAGTTCTCTCCTACTATCGGAAGCTTTCCGGTCTTCTTCGATCTCTTAAATCTGAGGAGTCTCCAACAAGATTTTTTACTGCACTAATGCAATTTTGGAATGCTTTCCTGCACGCTGATGCATGGGGCAGTGATGGTGTTGTTGGGAGTTCCGGAATACATGATGATGATATTCTGACTTCTGAGCAGGAAGTGATTAGCTTCTGTCTGGATAATCTAAGAAGCTTTATCCGGTTATGCGAGAGCTGCAGCACAATCTCAATACCTGCTGTCTTTTCTCTCTGGCTGTCTGTACTTGATACCGTTTGGTACGTCCCAAAAATAAAAGATGCAGGAATATCTGTCTATCCGTACGGGATATCAGCGGGAATTACCCCGGATTTTCACTTTGTGATGGGTATGACCCAGTCAGGGACAGAGCAAATTTCCTCGCCGCTTTCCTTTCTTCAGGAGCATTACAGAACGGCTTTTGCATCGCAGGAAAAGGACCTGACAGAGGCCTTTATTCAGGTGTATGCCGCTTCAGGAACCAGAGTTGAATTTTCCTGCTGCAGGCGGGACTTTGACGGGTCACAGCTTCCAGCGGGTTGGTTTGTAGAAAATGATCATATTCAATCTGAAAAACCGCACTATAACTTTGAGCTTTTTTCACAGGAACAGCACTATTGGTTTGGCAGGGGTGATAGTGTTAAGGGCAAAGGGAGCACATTCCCGGAATATCTCTATCCTGTTCAGAAGGAAGGCTTTTTACGTGCAGCGGAAACAGTCCTCTCAGATAAGGGATTTAATTTTCTCAATACAAAAAATGAAGATGAATCGGTTCGTCTAAAGATTATTGAGTCTGTCATGAGCAGTGAAGGGACTGTAGGAAACAGTGAAGGGACTGTAGGAAACAGTGAAGGGACTGTAGGAAACAGTGAAGGGACTGTAGGAAACAGTGAAGGGACTGTTAAAATCTCCCCGACAACAGTGGATACCTTTTCCGCATGTCCTTTTAACTGGCTGCTGACACATACTCTAAAAGCGGATCAAGAGGATTTTACCCTCGTGCATGCAGATCCGCGTGTAATTGGGATTCTTATACACAATTGTTATGCTGATATGTATCGGGAAATTAAGGAGAAAACCGGAAGTTTTTCTCTTGAAAAAATTGATCTCTATGTAGATATGATTCATGGGATCATTGATTATCGAATGGATAAAATGGCTAAAAAACCATCCGCACCTATTGAGCCGGTACAGGTGTGGCTGCGTGATTATCTTCATGAGTACCTGCCCGGGATTCTTTTTGCTGATGCAAAGCAACTGGATGGATGGACGAGTATTCTCATAGAAGAGTCCCTCTCCTCATATCTGCCCGGCTCTGGAGTTATTCTTGGGGGAAGGTTGGACAGAGCTGCTGTTGGTGTCGATTCTGAAGGATCACGAAGTGTGGCAGTTATTGATTATAAGAAAAACTGTCATGTTAAGGTAAAAAGTTTTGCCGGATCCAGTGATGCCCCGGACTCATATCAGCTTCCTTTGTATGCCTTTTTGCTCGAATCAGAACCCTCTTTGTCAGATGTCGGGTTTAGGGGCGATGTAACACATGCGCTCTATTATGATGTTACGAAAAGAAAATATGTCACTATTTGCGGTGACGGGAAAAGTGCTACGGCAGATAATTTCAGGAGAATGATAGCAATTGCGTTGGAAAAGGCGGAAGAAACAGCACGAAAAATTCAGGATGGAGATTTTCGGGCTGTCCCGGGTCTTGATCGTTGTAAAAGCTGCAGCAACCGTGATATTTGCAGAGGAAGGTTTGCAGTACAATGAGCAAAATAATTGAATTTCTTGATAGAAAACTGGATTCTGACCAACTGTCAGCTGTTAATACTGACAGGAATAGTGTTGTCTCTGCAGGTGCGGGATCAGGAAAAACAACAGTTTTATCCTACCGGTTTCTCCGCCTGATTGTTGAGGGAAAAGCCTCTGTTGATGAGATTCTGACGCTGACATTTACACGAAAAGCCGCTGCTGAAATGCATGAAAGAATTCACCGGCTTCTTGCGGTAAATAGCAAAAACACACTGATAATGAAGCAGCTTCGTCAATTTGAAAAAGCCAACATATCAACACTTGACAGTTTCTGTGCACGTATTGCCCGAACTGATTGTATCCGGTACGGGATTCCGGCAGACTTTGTGCAGGATGATGAAAAAAGCATGAAGATTGCCCGTGAAACTGCCATGGAAATGCTGTTGAACCTGGGAGGTATGCATGGTGATAAGGGACTTCTCGAACTGATCAGACTGCATACAGTTGATGGTGTAGTGGAAAAAATATTATTACCGCTGGCCGCTAATTTCTGCAGCCCGGCCAGACCTATTGATTTCCCTGCCTGTGCCGAAAAACAGATCACTCTGCTGCAGATACATGCAAAGGATACACTGCTGATTTTGACAGAATCTGCGAAGTTGATTTTGACTCTGCCGCAGAGCAGTGCAGTGCTGAAACAGGCAGCTGGAATTGCACAGAGCCTTCTCAATACGGTTATTGAACATGTAGAAGATGGTTGCTGGGAACAAGCAGGTGCTAATCTTAATAAGCTCCGGATATGGAGAAAGCCTTCAGGGAAAAAGGAAGAGCTGCTCCTTCTCCTTGAACAGACAATCATCTGGCAAAAAGAGTTTCCTCTACTGATTTTATTAGTAAAATCTCTTGCCCGAAGAACAGTAATGAACGATGTATACCAATTCCTTTCCAGTTTTCAGGAAGAGTTTCTAAAACGAAAAAGGAGTTCCGGTACACTCTCTTTTCTTGATGTCTCAACGCTTGCTGTTGATATTTTGTTAACCAGCAAACCTGTACGGGCATATTACAAAAAGCAGTTCCGGTTTATTATGATTGATGAATTTCAGGATAATAATGAACTTCAGCGAAAGCTGCTTTTTCTTCTTGCAGAAAAACACGATCGCCATAGTGAGGGAGTTCCTGAAGGAAATGACCTGATTGATGATAAACTTTTTTTTGTAGGGGATGAGAAGCAGTCTATCTATCGTTTCCGTGGAGCCGATGTTAGTGTGTTTAAGCATCTGAAAAAGGATATTACTGAAATTGGCGGTCAGCAGCTTATGCTCAAGACAAACTATCGGAGCATAGGCAGCCTTATTAACCGATTCAATACTTTCTTCAGTAGTATCATGGATGGGACTGAGGACTATGAGGCTGAATTTCTTCCACTTTTGGCAGGCATGCAGTATGAAGGCAGTTCAATTCCCCTGGATATTATGGTGTATCCATACTCAGATGGGCATCAGACTACTGCTGAGGTTCGTCCCCAGGAAGAGACAGAGACTGAACTCCTAAAGCCGGCGGAGGCCGAAGCGCTTTATATCGCACAACATATAAAAAAGCATGTAGAGTCAGAGGATTTATCGATTCCTGTTAAAGATACCGGGAAAACCAGGCCGTTGGGGTATGATGATTTTGCTTTGCTGCTCCGTTCTACCTCTAACCAGATGCTGTATGAGAAGGCATTCAAGACCCTTGGGGTACCCTATACCGTACAGGCAGCACGTGCACTTTTTCTTGAAGCGCCGGTTAATGACATCTACCAGCTTCTTCAACTGGTTGTATACCCGGGAGATCGGCATGCCTATGCGGCTTTGCTGCGCTCTCCATTTGCTAACTTGCCGGATACAGCGGTATTCTCTCTGTTAAGCAATAGAGAAGTACCTGTTTTTAGTGAAGAGGCAGGATGGGAAATTGCAGATCCGGTGGTTCGGCAAAGGTATCTGCTTACATCCAGTTTATATACCGATCTGGTAAGGATGACAGATTCAATTCCCTTAACAGAGATTATCCAGTTTATCTGGTATAAGGGCGGCTATCGATGGTTTCTTCTTAAAAACTCCGTTAATCATGCCTATCTGGAATATTATGATTACTTACGGGAAATCGCAAAAAAAGCTGATGAAAGAGGTGATTCGGCGGCTGTATTTCTGGATTCACTTCGTGAAAAACTTGGAGTGAACCAGAAGACCGATGAAATAGATCTGTTTCAGCAGGAAACAGCCGGTGTACAGATCATGACGATACACAAATCAAAAGGGCTGGAGTTTCCGGCAGTAATACTTGCAGATGCAGGGAACTCAGGAAGGAATTCTATTGAACCGCTGGTCTTCGGGGGGACGGAGGAGACTGGTCCCTCAGTTCCTTATATAGACCGGACACATGGCGGAAAATACGAAACGGCATCAAATTTCTTCTATATTCAAGGAAAGGAACTTGCCGAAGCAATGAGTGCTGCAGAACTCAAGAGAGTGTTATATGTTGCTATGACCCGTGCACAGCATTTTTTGCTTGTAACCGGCTGTTGGACAAAAATGAACAGAGGTGAAAAATCAAGTAATAAAAATTTTCTCTCTTTGCTGGCAGAAGCCCTGGGTGCAGCACCGGGAGAGACTGATTTCACCTCAAGTGATGGTGAAATTCGTATTCGCTCAATACCGGCATATGAGGAGAGCGATACCTATCGAATGAGCAGCCGTGTCTCTGCCGGCAGTAAAGATAACGGTTCTATAGTAATGCGTACCAGAATAGAGTATAATGAAACACCTGCGGTGACGTATGCATCCAGACAACGGGAAGTAACGGCAACCGGGTTAAACAGGGTTAAGGTTGGTAAGGGAATAAAACGACTCTTATCCTCAATACCATCCGACTCTTTTTTCAACCGGGATACCGAGCGCAAGCACAATATTGAACGCAAGCGCAGTATTGCTGCGGGGTTTGGAACTTTTTGCCATGCAGTAATAGAGAACCGGCTAAAAAAGAGAGATGAATTACCGTTAATTCCGAAGCAGCTGCAAGGACTTACTGAACAGCAGCTGGAGATGGTGGTTAGAGATGGGATTGACCTTGCCGACAGATTTTTTGCATCCCGTGCCTATAAGACAATAACGGGGAATCAGAAAACGGTCGTCGAGGCTGAAGTACCTTTTCTCCTGAGAAAAGAGGAGCAGGGAAACCCGGTCTATATTCGAGGGGTGATCGATTTACTCGTTCAAACCCCGGATGAGACATTTGTATTGGATATGAAGACAGATAGATATTGCGATCCTGATGAATATCGTGTGCAGCTTAAAACATATATGGAAGCTGCAGCTGCCTTCACCCGTAAGCCGGTGAAGGGCGCAATTGTATATCTTCGTGAACCGGAGGAGATAATATGGATGAAGTAGTAATTCGCACGTTTTCAATTCAGCAAAATGCAGAAATTGCCAAAGGACTCCTGGAAGAGGCTGGTATAGTCTCACTTGTTGTTTCAGAAGATGCAGGGGGGGCGTATCCCACGATGTTTCTCACTGGCCTTGATTATCGCCTAATGGTGAATAGTCTGGATATTGAGAAAGCCGAAGAAATTCTTTCGGTTCTTGACCCGGAAAATACAAAATAACGCTCAACATCCATGCTTATTTCCGCAGTATATCTACTGCTTCTCTGATCCGCTCCAGAGCGCTCTGAAGGGCAGAGGTCTGCGTACCA
Source organism: Bacteroidota bacterium (assembly GCA_013202335.1). The sequence goes on along the minus strand of JABMQR010000011.1, from coordinate 1,457 downwards.
AAATTTATTCTCACAAAGTCCTTTCCTTCGGGACCAAACCAGTTACCGTCATGAAACAAGACTCCAGCCTCTTTGCTGAAAAATTTTGTAAGGGTTTTCTTTTGTAACAGCGGTATAAGTTTTTTGCAGTCGATAAAAGCAATAAAACTTGCCTCAGGAATAATAAGTTCCATTTCCGGGATATATGTATTAAAAAATGTATCAATCAATTCCATATTTTTACGAAGATATGTCAGAAGCTCATTAAGCCAGTTGTATCCATGCTCATAGGCAGCCAGAGCCGCTATTGGAGCAAAAACGCTGGGATGGGCTAAAGACATACTTTCAAGAAATGAATGATAGTTGGAACGGATTAAGGGATCGGAGATGATGGAAAAAGCTATTTTTTCTCCGGCTATATTGAATGTTTTTGATGGTGCCATGAAAGTGATTGCTGCGACATTTCCAGCAATAGATGAGAATGGGGTATGAGTAATCCCTGGATAGGTAAGATCTGCGTGAATTTCATCTGCTATGACCGCCACATTATATGTTTCACACAGAGAAACTATTCTTGCCAACTCATCACAATTCCAAACCCGGCCTGCAGGGTTATGCGGGCTGCAGAGAAGGAGTACAGTGTTAACAGGGTTCGCAAGGGATTTTTCCAGGCTCTGGAAATCGATGAAGAATTTTCTCTCTTTTTGACGTAAGGGGTTTCTTGCAACAGTACGACCACTTTTTTCGATGATAGTAAAAAAAGGATTATAGGCAGGAGTCTGTACAATAATTCCCTCTCCCTTTTTTGATAAAATATGTATTGCGGAGGCTATTCCTGTAAGAAGTCCCGGAGTGAATGTAATATTCTGCTCTGGAACTTCCCAGTTATGCCTTGTTATTAACCAGGAACAAAATGTTCTAATAATTTGTGATGGGATAACGGGGTATCCAAGAACGGGATGAGAAACACGAGTTTTCAGAGCTTCTGTTACGGCCGGTGGAGGACTGAATTCCATATCAGCAACCCAAAAAGGTTCAGCATCCGGGTTGCCGCCGAGAGCGGCTATTACAGATGAATCCCATTTTACGGAGTCAGAGTGTTTTCTATCAATTTTTTTATCAAAATTATACTCATTCATAACTGATGAAAGTATAGCCTATGTGGGATTTGTTGTCAGTGAAATTTTATTTTTTCGGTGAAATACTGATAAAGCAGTTCCATTGCTCTAGACAATATGAAGTAACCCCCGTGCTTGCAAAATCGTGTATTAGCCCGCACAATATAAAAAGGTTATGCACAAGCATGCCACATACAAGAAACGGAGGCCACTTCATATTGTCTAGGTGGTCAGCAGAGCCTCATCTGTGGCGTATTCCGTCTGTCGAATCTCGTGGAATTTCTTAACGAGTTTTTCTACCGTAAGACTCTTTTTCTCATCACCGGAGACATCCAGAATAATTTCCCCTCTGTCCATCAT
>JABMQR010000103.1 GCA_013202335.1 Bacteroidota bacterium | reverse complement strand
GAGCTGTTAAGTACGTAGGCGTCATTGAAGTAATGCCGACAATCTCAGGTCGATATTCCGAAATTGCCGATTCGACATCTTTTTCTTGCAACAGCATAAGACGAGTTGTATGCCCATTTTGTTTGCACATAGCTTCAATAGAGAGCAGGCCAAGACTCACTTCATCATTTTGAAAAAAAAGGCGGCTGTAGCCTTTAAGTTGAGCATGAGGGGCAATTAATAATATTTTCATATTCACCTCAGGGTTTATGGTATTTTGGTGATAAGCCTGGTGTTTCAGTACATTGAGGCAATTTCAAAAATCAAAGATTAAATCTATGATTTAATTCGATTTTCTAGGAAATTTGCCTGATTCAAATCACAGATTAGAATTGGAAGTTTTTGAAAAATTGACTCTAAACACATGCATTGTATAGAATCACATATTTCCAAAAACTTCTGGCTAATAGGTAGATAGATCCAAATCAAAGATTTGGATCTATCAAAATAAATAATTTTGAAAGATCCTCCATTAATAAAAGTACTGCTGGTTGGTCGTTCTATCAAAATTATTAATTTTGATAGAACCCCGGTTATTTGTTTCGTAGGTTCTTGCTTTCTGTTTGCTTGATATGAGTTGAGGGTATAGAACCTGATATCGGTGATAACTTCGTGTAATCATGTTGTCTGAAGATTTTTTGCTAACTTGTTTCAATAAAAAGTAGATTAAATTGTTATCACATCTTTAGTATATAACACAGTTTTTGGTTGTCAATAAATTTATAAAACTATAAATGGGGTCAGACCCCGCTGGAGACCCCACCCAACATTACAAGAATTCCCCGCTAAAAAGCTTAGAAAAAAAGAAAAAATAATCCTTGCCTTACTGGTTAACCAGTGCTACTATCATAAACATACTGGTTAACCAGTTGTATTTGCGCTAGTAAAAAGAGAGAGAAATGAATCAAGTAGATAACATAATTCAAAAACTTCAGGAGATGTTACGGGAAGGAGTATTGGAATCCGGGAAAAAAATACCTTCGGAACGAGTATTGGCTGAACGTTTTAGGACAACAAGGGGATATGTCAGAAAAGCTCTTCAAAAACTGGAATTCTATGGTGTATTAAAGATAGTTCCTCAGAAAGGAATTTATGTTTCAAGCATTCGACCCAATGCTTTAGATGTACTTATGACCAATGTCTTAACAGTTGATATACATGATATGCCGAGTTTAATTGAAACACGATCAAATCTTGAAATATTTTCAGCTAACTTAGCGGCCGAAAGGGGAGATGCCAAAGATTTTCAACGAATAGAAGAGGCCCATAATGAGTTCATAAAAGCCTATGAAAATGATAAACCCACGCTGGAAGAAGACCATCTTTTTCACCTTGCGATTGTGAAAGCTTCAAAGAATACCGTACTGCAGACACTTATCACATTAATAACTCCGGAAATTATTGCGATGAATAAAGATTTTAAGGAAAACATGAAAGAAATGCATAAGAAAAGTCTCTATGAGCATAAAGCAATTCTGAAAAGTCTTTTAGCGAGAGATCCGGCTGCATCAGCAGAAGCAATGTCTCAACATATGATGCAGTCAAGATCCAGAAGATTAGATAAAAAACTAACAGAGGAATAACACTAATATATAAGAGGGAAACATGAATCAACAACGTTTTTTAGGAGATCCGGATTATAACAAACTTCAGGATTTAGCCCGGCAATTACGGCGGGATGCAGTTCGTATGATACATCATGCAGGTTCCGGTCATATTGGAGGATCACTGGGTCTGGCTGAATATATGGCAGTACTCTATGGATATGCACTGCAGTACGATAGCGAAAATATTGCTGACCCGGAACGGGATAGATTGATTCTGAGTAATGGACATACCTGTGCAATATGGTATGCAGCATTATCCAGAAGTAGTTTGATACCGATAGAAGAGCTGTCAACTTTCAGAAAGTTAGGTTCCCGTTTGCAGGGACATCCCGCAAGAAAAGCGATGCCTGAACTCGTAGAGACTTCAACTGGTCCGCTTGGGCAAGGATTTTCTGTAGCCAACGGTATCGCCCTGTCCCTGAAACTGCGAAAATCAAAAGGCAACGTGTATTGCATATTAGGTGATGGAGAACTGCAGGAAGGGCAGGTCTGGGAAGCCTTCATGACAGCAGCTCACTATAAATTGAATAACATTACTGTTTTCATAAATTACAATAAGCTGCAGATCGATGGAACCACAGCAGAAGTTATGAATATTGATCCCTTGTCAGATCGACTAAAAGCTTTTGGTTGGTATGTAAGTGAAATAGATGGTCATAACTTGGAAGAGATTATTGAGGCACTGCAAACTGGATTAACTATAACTGATAAACCAAAGGTGATTATTGGAAATACCCTCATGGGAAAAGGTGTTTCGTACATGGAAAATCTTGCAGCCTGGCACGGTACTTGTCCCTCTGATGAACAAACCGTTGAAGCCTTAGAACAAATAGGATGTTCTGATTTGTATCAGGACTTTCCCATATCGGACAACAAATAAAAGTGAAATTCTAAAGGAGTCAGTGGATGTATACAGGGAATAAAGCAATGAGAGAAGCCTTTGGCGATGCCCTGGCTGATCTGGGAAAGAAAAATGATAAAGTCGTAGCACTTACAGCAGACTTAACTGATGCTATAAAAGTGACAAAGTTTCAAAAAGCATTTCCGGAAAGATTTTTCCAGATGGGAATAAAAGAGTCAGATATGATGGGAACTGCTGCAGGAATGGCAATTGATGGATTAATTCCTTTTGCAACTACCTTTGCCGTATTTGCAACAAGCCTGGCCAATCAGGCAATTCGCGTTTCAGTTGGATATAATGAAGCAAATGTAAAAATAGCAACAAGTCATGGCGGTGTTTGTGTTGGAGCAGATGGAGCGACTCACCAGGGAATTGAAGATGTTGCATTAATGCGGCTTATTCCTGGAATGACCGTACTTGTTCCCTGTGATGCAAATGAAGCATATAAAGCAACCTTGGCAGCAGCTGAAATTGACGGTCCTGTCTACCTGAGATTAGGACGTGTCCCTACTGCGGTAGTTACCCAAATGGACACTGATTTTACAGTCGGGAAAGCCGTGGTGTTGCGGGAAGGAGCAGATGTTGCCATAATTGCGATGGGAGCGATGGTTCCATCAGCCCTAAAAGCAGCAGATGAACTGGCTGAAGAAGGAATTCAGGCAAAAGTTATTAACATGCATACCGTTAAACCCCTTGATGAGCAGGCTGTTGTTCAAGCTGCTAAAGAGTGTGGGTGTCTGGTAACCGCAGAAGAACATACGGTTATTGGCGGATTAGGCAGTGCCTGTGCTGAAGTCGTTGTAAGAGAGCATCCCATACCAATGGGAAGAGTAGGGGTCCTGGATACATTTGGTGAATCCGGAGAACCTCAGGAAATATTGGAAAAATATCATTTAATATCAACTGATATTGCTAACGAAGTCAGGGTTACTCTGGCTAAAAAAAATTAGGAGGAAATTATGAGAAAAGCGATCTTAATGGTAATGGTTCTATTATTAATCACTGCCACAGCTTTTGCACAGGGAGCCGGTGAATCTGGCGAAGTAGGGGCTCAGGAAGTAACATTCTGGTATCATTTTGATAACCCGGAAACGGCACTGAATCCATTAATCGAGAAGTTCGAAAAAGAGAATCCCGGTATTACGATTAATCCGGAAAGAATTGCCTGGGATGTGTATAATCAAAAACTCCTTACTGCTGTTGCCGGTGGATTTCCACCAGACGTTGCCCAGGTGAAACTGTGGTGGCAGCCCCAATTAGTTGAGATGAAAGCATTGCTTCCACTCGATAATTACATTGCTAACTGGGCTGGAAAAGATGATGTATACGAAAACGTTTGGAATCTTACAAAGCATTCCGATGGACACCAGTACTATATGCCGCTCCAAATGGTTGTTCTGTATCTTTACTACAGAGTAGACATGTTTGAAGAGCTTGGTCTGGAACTTCCAAAGACACGGGAAGACTTTTTAGATGTAGCACAAAAACTTACCAGAGATACAAATGGTGACGGTGTAACCGACGTATATGGTTTTGGTATTAGAGGTGCTCGTGGTGGACATGACTGGTGGGGAACATTTGTACTTTCAAGTGGAGCTCAGTTCTTTGATGAAAAAGGTAATTCCGGATTAACAACACCTGAAGCTGTTGCGGCAAATCAATGGTTTATTGATCTTTATAGAAAATATAAAGTAAGTCCTCCCACAACTCCAAGTGATGGATTTAAAGAAATCATAGCTAATATGGTTTCCGGAAAAACTGCAATGACTATCCACCATCGTGGTAGTGCATCTACCATGGTTGATGCTTTGGGTGACAATATCTCCGCAACAGTGGTACCAATGGGAACAATGGGAAGCTGGACATCTTTTGGAGATGAAGAGAATGCTATTTTTGCAGCAACAAAAGTTCCGGATGCAGCATTCAGGTGGGCTTCTTTCCTTGCTGAAGCTGAAAATAATGCACTATGGCAGGAATCAAGTGGACAGGTATCAATTAATAAGAGCAATGCAACAGCAGATGCAGACAGATTCCTGAAAGCAACTACAGATTCTGCAGCATACGCCGGAGTATTACCAGCACATTCAGGAACTGCTGAATTTGTAGAAGCACTGTGGCCGGCACTTATGCAGCAGGCATTTTTAGGACAAATTACCAGCGCAGAGATGATGGAAACTATAGAAGCACATTTTGCAAAATAAGTAAGGTTCTATCAAAATTATTTATTTTGATAGAACAACCTATAGTCAGAAGTTTTTGATGGATTGTAATTACTTGTATCATAATATATTACATGATTTTTAATCAAAAACTTCAAAAGCCAATTTCAAAATTCTTTGAATTTTGAAATTGGCTCAAGTAACTGATTTAACAGGCAGATCCTTCATGGAGATCGCTGTTATCACCAGGAGTCTATCTTAGTTGATTGCCAATACATAAATGTCTTGTGTATTGGCAATCGTTTTTATAACTTTTCGGATCAGGGAGTTTTTGATGCTTCAAATTAAAAAATATAAGAAAAGAGATTATTTCCCACAGGCCCTGGTCTCTCCTGCTCTAATTATTACTATAGCAATTATATTTATTCCCATGTTCAGGACCATTACATACAGCTTTATGTCCTATATCCTGTATAAACCCGATGAAATAGCATTTAATGGTCTTGCTAATTATGCACAAGCTCTTTCTGATCCACTCTTCTACTCATCTCTGATTAATACGATAATCTGGATAGTATTCATTATCACTTTTCAATTTCTCCTGGGGTTTGCAACTGCACTATTGCTTAAAAAAAACTTCTGGGGAAAAGGTGTTGCGAGAACTTTAATCCTGATTCCCTGGGTAACCCCAAGTGTAATAACGGCACTTATGTGGAGATGGATGTATGATGGAAATTTTGGATTAATTAATCAAATTTTGTACCGAATGGGTGCTATTGATCAATTTATTCCATTTTTAGCAAACAGCACTACTGCGATGGCTTCAATCATTGTGGCGCTGATTTGGCAGGGTTTTCCATTTTTCTCCATAATGTTATTGGCAGGGTTGCAGGCAATACCTTTAGAGATGTATGAAGCAGCAAAAATTGATGGAGCCAATACCATACAAACATTTTGGAGTATCACTATTCCAATGCTTAAACCGATAATTATCACCACAGTTCTCTTAAGAACCATATGGGTAGCAAATTCGCTGGATGTTATACTCATTATGACTGGCGGCGGCCCCGGGTACAGCACCTACACATTGCCTGTCTATTCATACGTAAAAGCCTATAAAGGAATGGATTTCGGATACTCATCTGCACTTGCTTTCTGTTTGACAATCTTTCTCATGGTCTTTGTCGCAGGATATATTCGAAGCCTTCTAAAGTCGGAGAAATAGTATGAAACAAAAAATAGTGCTAAAAAAGCTGCTTACCATATATCTCCCGATTACTCTGATTCTACTGTTTGCCATTGGACCCTATTTATGGACCTTTATTTCTTCAATCACGATTGAAAAAGAGCTGTATAGGCTGGATTTCAGATTCTTTCCGGAGAATCCGACAATAGAGAACTATGTCCGGTTATTCAGCAAATTAAATTTTGCGGCAAATATGATTGATAGCCTTATAATCGCCCTGGCAACTGCAGTTGTTGGTCTATTGATAACTGTCCCGGCAAGTTACAGTTTTTCCCGCTTTAACTTCAAAGGAAAGAAAATATTGCTCATGCAATTTCTTGTAATCAATATGTTTCCGATAATGCTTCTGATAATCCCATTATTTATCATGATGAAAGTATTACATATCATGGATACCTATTTAGCCTTGATAATTGCATATTCAACTTTTACGATTCCTTTTTCTGTATGGATGATGACAAGCTTTTTCAATGCAATCCCAACAGAACTGGACAAAGCTGCCCAGATTGACGGATGTACACGCATGGGAGCGCTGGTCAGGGTGATATTACCTGTTGTAATGCCGGGAGTTTTATCCACCGGAATTTACATATTCATTACCGCATGGAATGAGTATCTGTATGCAGCTATTTTAACAAACAGCAGCGTACGGACTATTCCCATTGCACTTCAGAATATGATTGGCGAATATCAAATTGAGTGGGGGCTGCTTACAGCTGGTGGTGTGCTAAGTGCACTTCCTGTTATTATCCTGTTTTTCTTTATCCAGAAACAATTGATTTCCGGGATGACTGCCGGAGCGGTAAAAGAGTAGATGGACCTTGTCTAGCAACTTTCGAGAAAAACGTGCCTAGCAGTGCGGCCGAGCATAGATCACTTTACCTATAGCCCACGATAAGGCGAAGCCGTTCGCTGGTATGAGCGAAGCCGTCCGCCTGGTAAAGGT
>JABMQR010000102.1 GCA_013202335.1 Bacteroidota bacterium | reverse complement strand
TTTCGGGCCATATGTCTGCCGATAAGATATCCCGTTCCCAAATATATTGCCAGGCAAATTGCAATTAGGATAACAACTATATAATACAGGTCCATGTATCAGTCTCCATTTTTATCAGAATTTTGGCTGTTATTTGTAGCAGGGACTTCTGGAGGGACGGAGGAACTCTGCTTTGAAGCATGATCCCTGAGAATCCTCAACACTTTATTTTCATCATAATAGAGAAAACATAATAATCCAATAACCACAAAAAAAACAGCAGCTAAACCGGTTAGCCTGATTCCAATATCATTATCCCGGATACTTCCAATTAAAAGAAGTGATGGGAATATAAGACCTGCTATCATTTGGCCTATTTTGGACATAAACGTCCTTGCTCCATAAAAAATTGCAGTTTTATTCTGCCCCGTAACAACAGCATCTGCTTCAGCAATATCACCGATTATGGAGTTAGGCAGTATCCCAAAGACAGCAAGAGGAATTCCCATCAAAATTATTAATAAATATCCCTGTAAAGTGTATGATAAAGGAACTTTTCCTAAAATCATGATTAATGAAAACACCAGTATCAGAATAAAAAGCAATGATCATCAATCGCTTTTTGTCCGTTTTTTTCGCTATAAAAGTTGTGGGAGGGTAAAAGATAAAGGAGACAACAAACATAATGATCTGCAGGGTCGATGTGAAGGCTTCCTCCGTCCCCAACAAGATAGTTCAGCTCTCCCTTGGTGTATAAAATGTGACATAATGTAACTTTAAAAAGTATAGCATATAAAATTTGAAATCGGGAAAGGAATAACATTAATGACTGTTTTTTTTGACCGACCTCTACTTAATTCTATTTAAATGCTAGCTAGTTAATAATGACTAATTGATAAATTCTGATTATATTGTGATCATACATGCAGTAACCCAAAGATTTCCTGAATTGTTAATTCTTGGAGTGCTGATCTGTTTCGATATCGTCAACATTGTTTGACACCTAAATTAGCCGATTGTACAATAGTTATTGAGCGTGAAGCTGTTTCTTCCTGCTTATTAAACTGATCAACGGTGATTGGAAGAGTGCGTATGGAATCGAAGTTCACTAAGATCCTAAGAATCTCAAGCAGTTGATTTCGATCTTGAGTGTTTTCTTTGTAGAGGCCTGATAGGGCAGTCATGCGAATTGTTCCATTGGACATAACTGAAAGGGCGATAGTCGAGGCAAGGAGACCCGCCTGTAGTGTTTTTCTGATGGAACGCTATTTCTGCAGTGATGATTGTTAATCCCTTAAAGGCATAATTCTCTACCTGTCCGGTAACGTTGATTTAGTGCTTGTATTAAGCGCTGATAGTAAAGATGTATCGGGAAAGTACATCGGAATGATCAGTAAGATAAACTATTTTAACGAGTGTGCTGACGAAAAGTTTGGAGATGAATTATGAATTATGTAATAATAACGGCTGATCAATGCAAAGGATGCCGGGTATGCGTGCAAACCTGCCCAAATCACTGTTTGACAATAGGATCAGATTTTAACTCAATGGGATATCAGAATGCTGTGTTTATTGGGGAGGATCGCTGTGTAGCCTGCGGTCTCTGTTTCTATGTCTGTCCCGAACCCGGGGCAATAACAGTTATTAAGAATGAAAAACCTCAGGAAAGAACAGGAACAGGGGGGGGAGCTTAATCATGAGCAGAATATTGATGAAAGGTAATGAAGCAGTTGTATATGGGGCTCTTACAGGAGGAGCTACACATTTTTTCGGCTACCCAATAACTCCGGCCAGTGAAATAGCGCATGCAGCAGCCCTTTTTTTTACCGCTTCAGGACGAACCTTCCTCCAGGCAGAATCTGAAATAGCGGCAATTAACATGATTTATGGAGCATCCAGTGCCGGGGCCAGAACAATGACCGCAACATCGGGACCAGGTCTCTCACTAATGGCTGAGGGTTTGTCCTATTTAGCCGGTGCAGAACTTCCCTCTGTAGTTGTGGATGTGCAGCGTGCAGGACCTGGACTTGGCAATATATGGCCTGAGCAGAGTGATTATAACGCTACGGTAAAAGGCGGCGGTCACGGCAACTATAGTAATATCGTATTTGCTCCGAATTCGGCCCAGGAAATGTGTGATATGACCCGAAAGGCTTTTGAATTAGCGGATGCTTACCGTATGACCGTAATTATCCTGAGCGATGCCTATATCGGGCAGATGATGGAACCAGTTGATATTCCGGAAACCGCAACCTTGGGAAAACGAAAAGATTGGGCGGTTTACGGAGATGCGGAAAGCCGCGGGAATCTTATAACCTCCATTTTGATGAACCCGCTGAAAATGAGTAATCATAATGAACATCTCCAGAATAAGTATCGTCAGCTTGAGGAGAATTGTGTTGAATATGAAGAGTACGGCACAGAAGATGCTGATATTGTATTAACTGCATTCGGGATATGTTCCCGGTTATGCCATACGGTGATGATGATAATGCGGAAAGAGGGCTATAAAGTTGGTTTTTTCCGCCCCAAAACACTGTTTCCTTTCCCCAATAAAGCTATTAACAGACTTGCAGATATGAAAAAACCTTTGGCAGTTGTGGAACTCAATACCGGTATGATGGCTGATGATGTTGAGCTTAGTGTACAGGGAGGTTCAGAGATCCTGCGCTATAATTGGCTCGGGGGAATTGTCCCCACGGTAAAAGAACTTACGGAAAAAGTAACAGCTGATCTCAAAAAACTGGGAAAAACCAACAGTGGGGGCAACGCATGATTAAGCATGAAAAACCAGCAGCCTTCTATGAAACCTTTGAGAGAAAAGGACAAAATACGGCATCAACACATTACTGTCCGGGATGTGGTCATGGAACCATACACAAATTAATTGCTGAGGCTATAGATGAATTGGGCGTAAAGGACCGGGTGATTTTTCACTCACCCGTTGGCTGTTCTGTATTTGCATATTACTATTTTGATGCCGGTAATATTCAGTGCTCACATGGAAGGGCTCCGGCTGTGGCAACGGGCGTTCGCAGAGTTCACAAAGATGCGATAATAATCTCCTATCAGGGTGATGGAGATCTTGCCGGAATTGGTACCTCGGAAATCATACATGCCGCAAATCGCGGTGAAAATATGACGGTATTTTTTGTAAATAACGCAATCTATGGTATGACCGGCGGTCAGATGGCTCCCACAACTCTCCAGGGACAGAAGACCCTGACAACTCCCACAGGAAGGGATGCCGGAAGGGATGGACTGCCAATTGGGATGGCGGAAATAATTAATGCCATTTCGACCCCTGTTTATATTGAGCGGGTAACACTTTCCTCAGCTAAAGGGGTTCTAAAGACCAGGAAAGCTGTACGAAAAGGGCTAAAATACCAAGTTGAGGGTAAAGGTTTCTCTTTCATTGAAATACTCTCCCCCTGTCCGGTTAACTGGAAAATGGAACCGGTTGAGTCTCGAAAGTGGCTTGCAGAGAATTTAGAACCCGTTTTTCCGGTAGCCTGTTTCAGAGACACCTGCAGCACCATGAATCCAATAGATTCTACCCTGGAGGCACACAAGGCAATTGCGTCAGAAGAAATTCCATTTATGCAGGAGGCAGAACTCATCTCACTATTGAACGGTGATGCCCCCATCCCAAATCTCGAAATTTTACAACTTGATGAGGATCAGCTGGTCAAGATTGCAGGCTTTGGGGGACAAGGTGTTCTTTCCTGTGGAACTCTGCTTGCAAAATGCGGAATAGCTGAAGGTGTTCATGCCTCATGGCTTCCTTCCTACGGACCGGAAATGCGTGGTGGAAAAGCATATGCAAGTGTTATTCTTTCCAATGATGAAATCGGATCACCGGTTATTGATGACCCGAATGTTCTTATCGCAATGAATGGTCCTTCACTGGATGCTTTTGAGGACGATGTAGTTCCCGGCGGGCTGATATTAGTCAACTCATCAATTGTTACACGAAAAGTTAATCGGGACGATGTCTCGGTATTGTATATACCAGCTTCTGATCTCGCAGCAGAAGAGGGATTAACTGCTGCGGCAAATGTTATTCTGCTTACTGTGTATCTTCGTCATAAGGGGATTATGCCGCCTGAAACGTTGAAAAAAATTATCCCAACAAGTGTAAGCCGAAAAGAGTTTGTGGCTACAAATCTGAGAATTGTAGATAAAGCTTTGGAGTATTATGAGACCAATTTCAAAAATCTAAAATTAAATCTATGATTTAATAAAAATCAACCATAGGTTGATTCATTATTACTAATTTTGAAAGAGCCTCTTATGATAATAATTGGGGGAAATAACTATGATATACAAAATCCTTGTAATAAATCCCGGATCAACATCAACTAAAATCTCCTTGTTTCACAACCTTGATGAAAAAATAAAAGTTACCTATCATCACTCATCACAGGACCTCTCTGTGTTTCAATATGTTATTGACCAGGAAGCTTTCAGATACACATTTGTTATGAAGTTTCTTGAAGAGAATGAAATTGATATTTCAATAATCGACGCATTTATCGGGCGCGGAGGGATGCTGAAGCCTGTTATGAGCGGAATCTATCTGGTGACTCCCGATATGATACGAATTTTACGCGGAGCAGAGTACGGTGAGCATGCCAGCAATCTGGGTGCTCTTCTGGTGTGCCGAATCAGTGAACAGGTCGGAGCTCCCTCTTATATTGCAAACCCGATAGTGGTCGATGAGCTAAGTGATATAGCACGGGTTTCAGGAATCCCTGAAATTAAAAGACGGAGCATCTTTCATGCATTAAATCAAAAAAGTGCTGCTGAGGCCGCCGCTGCTCAACTCGGAATACCTTATGAGAAATCGAGTTTTATAGTTGCACATATGGGCGGTGGAATATCAGTTGGTGCGCATCTGAATGGGCGGGTAATTGATGTTAACAATGCCCTGAATGGCGATGGCCCCTTTTCTCCGGAACGCTCCGGCGGGCTGCCTGCATCGGATCTGGTAACGCTGGCATTATCCGGAACCTTTAAACCCGAAGAGATGCATAAACGTATTTGCGGGAAAGGCGGACTTTATGCATATTGTGGAACCCATGATGTCCGGAGAATTGTAAGAAGGGCAGCTGCCGGTGATATTGAAGCAGATCTTTATCACAAAGCAATGGTGTATCAAACTGCCAAGGAAATAGGTGCTATGGCAGCGGTTTTTGGCGGGAAAGTGGATGCTGTTGTGTTGACCGGTGGTATAGCGCAATCAGAAACGACGATGGAACTTCTAAAAGAACGTATCTCTTTTATAGCTCCTATTATTGAAATACCCGGAGAACGAGAAATGTATGCCCTGGCAGAGAATGCACTTGCAGCCATAAACGGCACGAGAGAAGTTGAGGAGTACCAGGATAATGATGATTGATGCAGTTAAAAGTGAATTTACCGACTTGATTCAAACCCTTTTCCCGGACACCGGCTACCAACCAGTGCAAAACAGTAAAGTGACGGTAGCAGTAGCTGCAGCAGACCATTTGGCAACCCTTCAAAGCATTAAGCAGGCATTTGATGCAGGAATTGCAGATTTTTTGCTTTTTGGTGATACAGAAAATATCAGGAAAATTGCTAATTTGGGCAATATTGATATTCGTGATTTTGAGACTGTTAACTGCAGCGGTCCTAAAGAAGCGGCAGAAAAGGCTGTCTTAGCCGCCGCAGACGGGTCGGCACATGTCCTGATGAAGGGCGGAGTACACACCTCTGTCTTTACCAGCGCATTTCTTGATAAAACAAAGGGATTAGTACCAAAAGGTGGTTTGATCAGCCACACAGCTCTTTTTAAGCTTACAGGATATAAAAAACCCTTCCTGCTGACGGATGGAGCTATTAATACCAGACAGGACTTTGAAAAGAAAAAGAAAATACTTTTTAATGCCGTCCAGGTCGCTCGTGCCCTCGGAATCCTCCGTCCCTCTGTAGCCTGTATCTGCCCCGTAGAGACAGTGAATCCCAAAATCATCTCAACAGTTGATGCTGAAAAGTTGGTGCAGTGCCAGAACTCTACACGTTTTTTTGGTGATGCTGTAATCGAAGGTCCTATGGCTCTTGATGTAGCTTTCTCAAGCGAAGCTGCAAAAGTGAAAAGTTTAGCAGGGAAAGTTCCGGGGGATCCCGATATTCTGTTAATGCCGAATCTTGATGCTGGTAACGTCCTTTACAAATCGTTTTCAGTCCAGCAGGGAAGCCTAACTGCGGGGATTATTGCAGGCTTACGTGTTCCTGTTGTGCTAACCTCCCGATCTGACAATAACACTACCCGATTTCTTTCACTTTATATGGCTCTTGCAGTTTCTGCAGGGATGGTTGAAACAGTCTGAATATAGTACTTCTGATTGTAATTAGCACTAATTCAATGTATGCTTGAACATGAGGTGTGATATGGCAAAAAACAGAAGTTTCTTTAAATCTTTGTTTACATTAATTGTATTGGCAGGGGTTGCATTTGCTGTTGTTTATTTCTTTTTCCCCGAACAGTCTGAAAAGTATTTTTCAATAAGCTGGGAATCCCGATCAGGGTCTGACACTGAGATGGACGCGGCTGTAGAAGATGTTTTAAGCAGTATTTCAGGAGCAATGGAAGATGCAGGAGCGACAAAAAAAGAGGTTGAGACCGCACTTTCGGCAATTGATACTGATGATTTGAAGGAGTCCATTGAGCTTGCATGGGCTGAAGGGAAAGATGCTGTTGGTATTTTTGTTAATTCTATTGCCGATAAAATTGATTTTGGCTCAATTAATCTTGATGTAGTTAAAAACGGCATCGTTGATAACTTAAATAAGATTGATTTTTCTAATGCCATGACTTTAATTAAAGATAACCTTGAAAAGGGACTTAAAGACCTTAGCAAAGCAATTAAGGATGCAGTAAACTGAGTCCGATAAAACTTACATTCCTTGGAACAGGCACATCGTATGGAATTCCGGTAATAGCATGCGGCTGCAAAATTTGTAAATCCCGGAATCCTCACAATACACGAACCCGTTCATCAGTACTGATAACTGATGGAAATATACAGGTAGTTATTGATACAGGTCCGGATCTCAGGACTCAGTTAATTCGGGAAAATATTACCCGGCTGGATGCTGTGCTTCAGACCCATGATCATGCAGACCACCTCAATGGGATTGATGATTTGAGAGTATTTACCCGTGAAAAACCGATGCCGTTTTATGCATCCCAGGAAGTTGTTGATGAAATCAGGGAAAGATTTTCCTACATCTTTTTAAAGCAGGTTCCTGGCGGTGGAATTCCATCTCTGGATATGCGAATTGCTGATTCTAAGGGTGTGAAGATAGGCTCTCTGGAGATTATCCCTATTCCGATTTATCATGGCTGTAAAACTATTTTAGGGTACCGGATTGGCAGTATGGCCTACCTCACTGACTGCAGCAGGATACCGGAAGAGAGTTATGCATTACTGAAAGGTGTTGGGACATTAATTATTGGTGCTTTGAGATATCGACCTCATCCTACCCATTTCTCAATTGAACAAGCTTTGGCTGTGTCCAAAAAAATCAACCCCGAAAAAACATATCTCACCCATTTTTGCCATGATGTTGATCATGCTGTTATTGAAAAGGAACTGCCTGATGGAGTCTGTCCGGCTTATGATGGGCTGATAATTGAGGGAGCGGAGAGTATATGAATCCAAAAAAACAATTCCTGGTGGTAGATGGGTATGCTTTGATATACCGGTCATATTTTGCATTTATCAACAGGCCGATCAGAGATTCCTCGGGACGTAACGTATCCGTGGTGTTTGGTTTTTTCCGAACCCTGTTTGCGCTTCTTAAAGAGTATAAACCTGAATACATTGCTGTTGCTATGGATTCGAAAACTCCCACATTCAGACATAAGATGTATCCTGAATACAAGGCCACTCGAGACAAGACTCCTGATGATCTTCGGAGCCAGATCCCTCTGGTTGAGAAAGCTCTTAATGGTGCCGGAGTCAGCTGTTTGCGCCAAAATGGGCTTGAGGCCGATGACCTGATTGCGACACTTGCCCACAACTGCAGGATGGATGGGATGGAGTGCCTGATTCTTACCGGCGATAAGGATTTAATGCAGCTCATTGGGGATTCTGTTTTTATGCTTCGCCCGGTTAAAGGCGAATATATTCGATTCGATGCACAAACCGTGTATGATCATCTAGGCGTTCGTCCAGATCAGGTCGTCGACTACTTATCTCTGATAGGGGATGCCTCGGACAATATCCCTGGTGTTAAAGGGATTGGTCCCAAAGGTGCTGTTAAACTGCTCGCGGAATATGGAGATCTCGATACTATTTACGATCATCTTAATGATATTCCCGCTGGAGCATCCAAAAAACTCAGTGAAAACAGAGATAATGCATATCTTAGCAGAGAACTGATCGTTCTCCAGAAAGATGCTGATTGCGAAACTATTAGCATAAAAGATCTGGCAGTATCAGATGTTGATTGGACAGGTGCTGTACCGGTTTTTCAGGAGATTCAATCTTCAAGCCTTGTTGCAGCTGCCGGCGGAGGGGTGGAGGCAATACGTTCTGCCCGTAAAGGAAACCTGGCAGAAAAAAGTAGTGTTGATGCTGAAGAGGAGAAGTTTTTGGGTAAACTTTCCGGAAAAGGGTCCTATAAAACAGTTAAATCAATTACTCAACTTCAGAAAATCATCGAACAGGCTCTTGAAAAAGGTGAGGCTGCATTTGATATTGAAACGGATAGCATCAATGACATGCAGGCAACCCCTGTAGGTTTCTCAATATCTTGGGAACTCTGCAAAGGTTTTTATATTCCTTTGCGGGCAGGAGGGACGGAGGAACTGCCTGAAACTGAGGTCAGAACAGAGCTAAAACAGCTTCTTGAAAACCCGGATATGAAAATCATCGGGCAGAATTATAAGTATGATTATAAAGTGTTGAAAAGATGGGGGATAAATCAGTCTGCAATATACTTTGATACCATGATTGCGGCATGGCTGCTTAATTCAACGGCAGCTGCCTTCAATATGGACCGGCTTGCAGAAACCTATTTAAACTACACAACCATAAAATATAGTGATGTTGTTCCCAAAGGGTTTCTTTTTCCAGATATTGAGCTTGCGAAAGCTTCAGAATATGCGGCTGAGGATGCTGATGTGACATACCGTCTTTACCTCATGCTCAGCAGCCTCATAAAAAAGCGCGGAATGGAAAATGTGATGTATCATGTTGAAATGCCGATCCTCAAAATACTTGCAGATATGGAACTGCGGGGAATGCGGATACTTCCTGAACAGTTAAAAACCTACGAAATAGAATTGAAAGAGCGTCTGGAAGTGATAAAAGAGGAAATTTTTACTGAGTGTGGGCATGAATTTAATTTAAACTCTACGAAACAGCTCCAGGAAGTTCTCTTTACTGAACGTGGATTGCGCACCATAAAAAAAACGAAAACCGGTTTCTCAACAAACGTTGCTGTGCTTGAAGAACTTGCCAGGGTGGATATTATTCCCGGGTTGATTCTTCAGCATCGAAGCCTCGAGAAACTCAGAAACACCTATGTAGAAGCTTTGCCTGTGCTAATAAATCCTGATACTGGCAGACTGCATACTACTCTTCTTCAGACTGGTACTGCAACAGGGCGGCTCTCCAGCAAGAACCCGAACCTCCAAAATATTCCTATTCGCAGCGAGGATGGAAGAAGGATTCGTTCTGCTTTTGTTCCTACTGAAGGATTCACATTTTTATCAGCAGACTATTCTCAAATCGAGCTGGTGGTTCTGGCGCATTTTGCTGATGATCCCGGATTAAAAGAGGCCTTTGTTACAGGTAGTGATGTACATAAGTATACCGGAGCCTTGATCTTTGGTGTTGATACAGAGTCCGTTACTGCTGAACAGCGCAGGATTGCAAAAACAATAAATTTTGGGGTTATGTATGGGATGTCGGCATTCAGGTTGTCTCAGGAATTGGGCATTCCACGTTCAGATGCTGCAGTTTTTATTGAAGCATATTTTCAGAGGTATTCCGGTGTTCGAAAATTTATTGATACGACAGTTGAAAATGCGGAAAAAACCGGTAAAGTAATGACTCTTCTTGGGCATGAGCGGGTAATCCCCGGGATTGCCAGTAGAAATAGGAATGAGCGGTCCGGAGCAGAGCGTATTGCCGTAAATACACCAATTCAGGGAACTGCAGCTGATATTCTGAAGCTTGCAATGATCAGTATTCAGGAGCAAATGGATCGAAGGAATTTGGTTTCGCGGATGGTTCTGCAGGTGCACGATGAGTTAATCTTTGAGGTTCCTGAGTATGAAATCGATGAGATGCGCGAGCTTGTCAGGACCGAAATGGAAGGGGCTGTGTCTCTAAATGTCCCTCTTAGTGTGAGTTTGGAGACTGGAGACAGCTGGGGAGATTTGCATTAATGACTGTTATTGGGCTTACCGGCAGAATATGTTCCGGGAAGAATCTTGCGGCAGAGTATTTATCTGGACTTGGCTATGTGCTGGTTGATGTAGACCGTTTGGGACATGAAATTCTGGATCGGGAAGTTGCTGCTGCCGCTGCGATTTTTGGGAGTGATATTAGAAAGAGGGACGGAGGAGCTGATAGAGAGGTTCTTTCCAGGAAAGTATTTAACAATATCAGTTTATTGAAGAAGCTTGAGAATTTTCTCCATCCACTCATGGTTAAAACCTGTAATAATGTTATTTCCAGTTTAGATGATAATTCTCCCGGAATTGTTCTTAATGCTGCTGTTTTGTCACGAATGGGATTAGATACTCTTTGTGATTCTGTTTTATTTATCTCAGCTCCATTCTGTATGAGGTTTTTACGAGCCCGCAAATCACGCGGTATGAAATTAAATAGTTTTGTGAAAAGAAATAGGAACCAGAGAGATATTAGATTAATTAATCTTATCGGGAAGTATAAAGTATTTAGGGTTATGAACATTGGAAGTACTCGATATCTGCACAAAAAGCTTGATTCTATAGTGAAAATATTGGATATTATAAATTGATTTTTTAAAAAAAAATTGTTTCTTTATCGGGATTATTAAGGGTTTATAATGAAAAACAGAACTGTATTATGGGTTCTCTTTTCAATCACATTAACTATGCTCATTATTATTACTACAGGATTAATCTATTTCTATCCTGGACGGAGTGTCTTACGACCCATACTGGCTACATTCGATAGCGATAAAGTTACAATTAGGATTATCCCACAGGTTCCTGCAGCATCAACCCGTGAAACTACTACCGGCTCTGTGATTATCGATGGCAGGAGATTAGATTCTCCTGAAATAGTTCCAGAACCAGCAGAAATTGAAGTGTCAAATAATGAAGATGTACCTGAATCAAGTGCAATTGAGGCAGTGTTGGATGACCCAATTGTTGAACCTATTGTTGAAACGGTTGCAGTAGAAAATGAGGTACTGTCGGTTGAATTGAAGGATGAATCTGCTGAAGTTATTAGTGAAACAACAGCACCAGACATACTAACTGTGGAAAGCACGGATGATACGAAAGAACCTGAATCAGAACCTGAAGATCCAATTGAAAATCTTGTAACTACAGTGATAGATTCAGTTCCTTTGTTAAATGAGATAGTAACTCCTGAAATAACAACAGCAGTGAAGGTTGAAAATTCTGATGAACGTTCCCTCGAGCTGGAAACACCAAAAGTTGGAAATATTATCCCGAAACCAGAACCCGTTGAACTTGCGATAATGGAACCGAAACCAGAACCCGTTGAACTTGCAATAATGGAACCAGAACCAGAACCGGTTGAGCCTGTGATAGTATTGCCCGAACCCGAACCAATTGAACTTGCGATAGTGGAGCCGGAACCAAAGGTGGAACCAGTTGAACCCATTCCAGAAGGTCTTATAGAATATGATTCTGAAGTGCCTGAGATAATTGAACCCTTATCAGACCCTATTCCTGTTGAAGTTCTGATAGTAGATACTGCTGCAGATTCAACAGAAGAACCCGTTTTAGTTGATTCTATTGTTGAACCTGAACCGGAACCTGAAATTGAGCCTGAAGAACTTTACTATGAGATTCCAGCAATTGAACCCAGGTATTGGACAGTTGCAGGGACTTATCCAACAGTGAATCAGGCAGAACTGGGTTTGAATTTATTACAAAAGAGTGGCCTGTCCGGAACGATAGCAGTGCTTTCAAACCAGGAATTTCAACTGCGGCTTGGTCCCTACGGTTCAGTTGAACAAGCTATTGCTATGACAAATATTGTTAATGACCTTGCCGGGTTTAAAAACACCGCTGCGGTCAAAATTACAATTCCCAGATAGATTTTTCATCTTCAATTTCATGTTTTGTGCAGATTAATTTCACCAGCCTTTTCAAGACCGATTTTTGTAAGGATTGGTCCGATTATCTCAAAAAAGATACATGTTGCGGTTACAGTGGTAATTACCACACTGCCGATTTCAGCCCCATGAGCACTAATTGCCGTGAATTCATTTTTTACAATAAGTGAGAGTCCAATTGCGACTCCAGCCTGGGAAAGAATACCCATACCCAAATATTTACGAATTTTTGGTTCAAGCCCCCCGGCGAGAGATCCCAGAGAAGCTCCTGCGACCAATCCCGTGCTTCTTGCTGCAATATATACTATTCCAAGCAATCCCAGCGAGGGTAGTGCTGCAACGTGAAGGTTGGCACCTGCGAGTATAAAGAACATGATAAAGAGTATCGGCATAAATTCAGAAAGTTCGTGATGTATTTTTTGTACCAGAGTTTTTTGCTGAGTATTTACGATAACAATTCCAACAACCATATTAGTTAGGATGATTGAAAGATGGAGAAGATTACATAGCCCTGCTGATATCAGAATTGTCGCAAAAATCAGAATGAATATATCACGTGCTTGATTAAGCTTTCTGGCAAGAAGGCAAAAGATAAATGCAACAATCCCACCAACTGCAAGGCTGAGAGCTATCTCTTTTAACGGTTCAAGAATAAGCAAGTACCATGCTTCTGAAGCCATTCCTGCTTCAATTCCAAGGATCGAGCGTGAAATTGCAGAGGCAAATCCAAAAATGATTATTCCTAAACCATCATCAAAACCAACTACTGCAAACAGTGCCTTCGTTAATGATCCTTTTGCCTTATACTCCTGAATTACAGCTACAGTACCAGCCGGAGCACTTGCAGGAGCAATAGACCCGAAGATAAGTGACAATGCGATATCCTTTGTTAGCAGATATACAGCACCGGTTACCAAAATGAATGCCAGAAATGATTCTGCTATGATTACAACAATTATGCCTTTTCCCTGCTTTTTAAGATCTGTAAAGCTTAGCTCAATCCCAATGCTGACTGCAACAAAACTCAATGCAATGTCTGTAATGAATCCAAGATTAACCTGAAATTCTTCATGCAGCATGTTAAACAGTGACGGTCCTAAAAGAACCCCAATCAACATAAACCCGATAATTGAAGGTAATTTGATAAACTTCATGCTTTTCCCGGCATATAACCCAATTACCGTCATGAAGCCGACTATAAGCAGAGGTGAAACACCTGCTTCAACAAAATAGTTTTGTATATTTGTTATTATATTCATAATATTTTTCCTGTCGACTTACTAGAAATCTATTGCCCCATCCAGGTAAATGATATCCTGAACGGTGACAAGTAAACCCGGAGTGTTATCTTCATTTAACATATTGATGCGGCGAAGTGTATCGTTCATCAGGTTTTTGTTGATAACGGCGATAAGTACTCTGCTGAAATTGGGGACGGAGGAATTCCAGAAAGTTGCGAACAGCGGGAGCTTGTGCAGATAGTATCCTGCAGTATTTGTTTCCAGAACGGATATTGATCCTTCAGCCTCTGAACTAAGCACTTCCAGCACATCCGTAAACAGGTTTTCGTTTTGGATATGGATTGTGAATTGACAATATTTTTTAGCGTCCTGATTTGTTTCTTTAATATGTATATCTTTTTGAAGAATTTCATATGCAGATTCGGGATCCTTACTTTTAAGCAATTTACTAATTAATGCTGCATCCTTTGTAAGCTTGGCTATTGATGAAATTATTTGAATATGTTTATTTCGCTGGTTTGTTGGGCCAATAATAAAGAAAATCAATTTTGCGGGTTTATCATCCATTGATTGGAAGTCTATCCCTTCAGAAATGATTACCAGACCAACAGTAAATTCTTCAAGTTCATCAAAGCTGCAGTGTGGAATGGCTATGCAATTTTCCATTCCTGTTGAGGATACTTTTTCACGCTCGATTAGCTTTTTTTCAATATCCTGCTGACTAATGTTGTTAAGTAATTTTGATTCTTTTGCCAGTCTGCTGACTTCACTCAGGATCTGATCTTTACTGTTTGCGTTAGTTCCTAATGAAATACATTCTTTTTGTAATGATACTAACATGGTTCTAGTCCTCCTGTGCCAACAGTTCATTACGTTCAAATAATGCTATCTGCTGGAATATTTTTTGCGGTGTATCGGCCTTTAAAAGATTTGAGGCCATATTTTTTTTGCGGATCATCTGCGCTAATTTCGCCATTATCCGCAGATGAACTACTTCACTGTCTGTTAAAATGAGAAAGATAAGATGAACAGGCTGATTGTCAGAAGAATCGTATGATATTCCCTTCTTTGATAAACCAATAACTATCTTTGGCCCATT
This sequence comes from Bacteroidota bacterium, assembly GCA_013202335.1. The sequence goes on along the minus strand of JABMQR010000102.1, from coordinate 1,176 downwards.
GATTACCAACGACGACGGGCTGCGCATATGCGGTATTGCTATGCCATTTCCGATGCCTGTTGATATCATTTGCTCACGTTCAATAAGTTTCTGATAGACAGTATCTTTGTCTGAAATAATTTTGTGATCACTTGCTATAGTTGTAAGCAGAAGAAGGGCTTCCTGTTTGTCGGTGTTTTCCGGAAGTGCTGTTATAAGAGGGACGGAGGTAAAGCGTGATACGGGTACATGGTCATACTGCTCCTCGATTAGCCGGGAGAGGTCATTTTGTGGTATTACATTCATTTTTGCCAGAAGCCAATCTTCGATTAAGGGACGGAGGAAGCGCCACTGGTTTGCAATTTTAGCACAAGGTATTTCCTGGTTCTTGATCATTTTAAGGATTGTTTTTTCAGATAACTTTAGGTAATTAGCAACTTCTGTTAAAGTCATTAAATAGTCATTGTTTTCCATTATATTCCTCTATATTCCATAATATGGTACTAATAAGAATTTGAGTCAATAGGGATGTGAGAGGGACGGAGGATAAAACATTTTTATTATTGTAATAATTGAATTATTTGATCACTTTTTTAAGTAATATAAGTATGAGAAAAAGAAGAAAACTAAAAAAAGGTGCTAAGTACCATGTAACAGCCAGAGCCAATCTCCAGATTTATATCCTGCAGGAAGCTATTATAAAAGAGATGTTCTTAAAAGTATTGATTCAAGCCAAGCGAAAATATCTTTTTATCATAATTCATTTTTCAATAATGGATAACCATATACATTTGATAATTAAACCTACAGGAAGAACTGACTTATCAACAATTATGCAATGGGTTTTGAGCGTTTTTGCAATACGATATAATAAAAAGTATAATTTAAAGGGACATGTTTGGTATGATCGATTTCACAGCAAAATCATTGATAGTGATAGTTATATGAGGAAAGTTTTTTGTTATATATCTCATAATCCTATCAAAGGAAAACTTGCTAAAACTATATATGAGCATTGTTACAGTGGAATATATCATTATAAACATAGAATCTATACAGTAGTTGATCCTCCTGATGAAGAGCTATTAGCCATGTTTCCTTATTTGGCAGCTTAAGCCGGCTCAGTTGTGAACATTAAGCGCTAATAATAGATACTAATTCTCATAAAGTATTTGTTTGCATATTATACCTGCAGGT